>JAFYBB010000285.1 GCA_017540445.1 Clostridia bacterium
GCCGCGATGCGCTACACCGAGGCCCGCATGACCGACGCGGCCATGGCCATGCTGCAGGACATCGAGAAGGACACGGTGGGCTTCCACCTGAACTTCGACGACACCCAGAAGGAGCCGGACCTGCTGCCCGCCCGCTTCCCGAACCTGCTGGTGAACGGCGCGAGCGGCATCGCGGTGGGCCTGGCCACGTCGATACCGCCCCACAACCTGGGCGAGGCCATCGACGCGGTGGTGGCCCAGATTGACAGGCCGAACATCACCACGGCCGAGCTGATGGCCGTCATGCCCGCGCCGGACTTTCCCACCGGCGGCGTGCTGGCCCGGGACGAGGAGCTGACCCAGGCCTACGAGACGGGCCGCGGCAAGCTGAAGGTGCGGGCGAAGGTGCACATCGAGGACGGCGCGGCGGGCCGCAGGCTGATCGTGGTGGACGAGGTGCCCTACCAGGTGAACAAGGCCGCGATGCTGGAGAAGGTGCTGCGCGTCAGCGAGGAAAAGAAGGGCATCTTCAACGGCATCTACGACATCCGCGACGAATCCGACCGCATGGGCATGCGCGCCGTGGTAGAGGTCCGCAAGGACGCGGACCCGGAAAAGATACTGAACGCGCTGTATAAATACACCGATTTCCAGGTGACCTTCGGCGTGAACATGGTGGCCATCGCCGACGGCAAGCCCCGCCAGATGGGCATACGGGAGCTGATCGGTTATTACATCGCCCACCAGAAGAACGTGGTCACCCGGCGCACGAAGTACGAGCTGCAGCAGGCCGAGGCGCGGGCCCACATCCTGGAGGGCCTGATCATCGCCGTGGACAACCTGGACGAGGTCATACGGCTCATCCGCGGCAGCAAGACGCCGAAGGAGGCCCGGGAAAAGCTGATGGCCCGCTTCGCGCTGACCGAGACCCAGGCACAGGCCATCCTCGACATGCGCCTGCAGCGGCTGACCAATTTGGAGGTGCTGTCGCTGCGCAAGGAGTACGAGGACCTGACGAAGCTGATCGCGAATCTGAAGGCGATACTGGGCAGCGAGCGCAAGCTGATGGGCGTCATCAAGAAGGAGCTGGGGCAGATGCGCGAGCGCTTCGCCGACCCGCGCCGCACCGAGCTGGTGGACAGCTTCGACGAGATCGTCGTGGAGGAGGAGCGCCCCGCGGCGGACGAGACCGTGGTGGTGCTCACCCAGGCGGGCTTCGTCAAGCGCATGGTGCCCAAGGCCTACGACAAGGCGCTGGCCAACGGCGAGTTCGCCGACCCGCCGCGCCAGGCGATCCGCACGATGACCGATTCAAGGCTGCTGTTCTTCACCGACGTGGGCAACGCCTACATCCTGCCGGCGGAGAAAATCGCCGAGGCGGCGCGGGCCAAGGACCGCGGCCTGCCGCTGGGCGGCGTGCTGGTGGGCCTGGAGAACGACGAGCGCCTGGTGGCGCTGGTGGAGGCCGGCGACTGGTCGGGCGAATTGATGTTCGCCACCCGCAAGGGCCTCATCAAGCGCACGGCGCTTTCCGAGTACAACGTGCGCAAGTCGCGCTTTGCCGCGCTGAACCTGAAAAACGGCGATAAGCTGCTGGACGTGCTGCGGCCGGAGGGCTGCGAGGGCGTGCTGCTGCTCAGTCGCCAGGGCATGGCCATCCACTTCGCCGTGGAGGACGTGTCCGTCATCGGGCGCACGGCGGCGGGCGTCAAGGCCATGGCGCTGGCCGCGGACGACGAGGTGGCCTTCGCCTTCGCGCACAACAGCGAGGGCGAGGTCGTCATGATCTCGGACATGGGCTACATGAAGCGGTGTCTTCTGATCGACTTCGACCGCCAGGCCCGCGGCGGCAAGGGTGTCAAGGCCTTCAACTTCCTGAAGAACGGCGCCAACGGCAACACCATCGCCGGCGCGCTGACCGTCACCGAGCCCTTCCGCTTCAGCATCGTCCAGAAGAACGGCACCGTCACCCCCTGCGTCACCGAGGACGTGGCCATAGAGCCCCGCACGGGCCGGGGACAGCCCTACGTGGTGGTGGTGATGGATGATGTGGTGACGGAACTGGTGAGGACGTAGGGGATAGGCAATAGGCAATAGGGAGTAGGGGCGCCGATGCGGCGCCCGCCCGGGTGCGTGAGGAGTTAGGAGTTAGGAGTGAGGAGTGAGGAGCAGAAGGATGCCGGGGACCGGATTGCCACGTTGGCCTCACTGCGTTCGGCCGCCTCGCAATGACAAGCAGAGGGTAACCGCCCCCGATGTGGCAATCCGTTGCCATGATGTTCGATCTATGCAACCTCATCCGACCCGCTTCGCGGGCCACCTTCCCCAGAGGGGAAGGCTATGATGACGCGAAGCGCCGCTGCAATCCAAAAGCCTTCCCCTCTGGGGAAGGTGGCTGACCGAAGGTCAGACGGATGAGGTCGCTTGAATCGCACGCCCGGCAGGAAGCGGGTATAAAAACAGGGAACAGAGGGATGAACGATGCGGTACGATTGGATCGATGAATATCTCTTGGCCAAGCCGGGGGCGACGAAGGATCTGCAGGTCGAGTGGAACTGGATACGCTACAAGATCGGGGACAAGATGTTCGCCGCCATACTGCTGGACGACGGCAATAAGCCCGTCTACATCAACCTGAAGCTGGAGCCCACAGAGGGCGAGTTTTTGCGGGGACAGTATAAGGACATCATTCCCGGATACTATTCCAACAAGCGCTGCTGGAATTCGGTGAACCCCGATGGCGAGGTGCCGGACGCGCTGCTGAAGTCGCTGTTGGACAAGTCCTACCAGCTGGTGCTGGCGGGCTTCAGCAAAAAGAAACAGCGGGAATTACTGGGAATCGAGGCATAAAAAAGCGGCTTGCGCCGCTTTTTTATGCCCCCTTCAGGCACTGCCGGTAGATATCCCAGGCGTTGTCCAGGATCGGACGGTCGCCGTCGTAGGTCAGCATCTTGCGGGCCTTTTCGACGGGGTAGTAGTTGCCGTCGAGGAAGCCCTGTTCATAGGCCACGTGGAAGCCCCGGTCCACGGCCCGCATGGCGAACCACTGGATGCGGTTGCTGATCTCCCGGCCCCGGCCCTCGGAGAAGAAGTCGTACCGGGTGTTGCCGGCGATGCCGATGATCTCGGCGTGTATGCCGGCCTCGTCCTCCACGCGCCAGAGGGCCACGTCGTTGGAACGGTTGCAATTGCGGATGACGCCCTTGGGCATGACCCACTCGCCACGGTCGCTCATGAGCAGGAAAACCTCGTCCCCGTAGAATACCACGCCGCCCGCACAGCTGCGAATCGCGCCTGCCATATGCGAATCACCTTCCTTTATGACAGATGATATCATAGCACAAACGGCACAAAAATGCAAATGGTAATTGTCACAAGCGGAATAAGGAGGGCCCGCGGCGGCAACAAAATCGCACAAGCCTCGCGCTTTGCGGTGGACATCCGGTGAAAAAAATGGTAGAATAGGGATACCATAAAGGGGAGGTGTGCGCGATATGAACGAGACATTGGCAGGCTGGATCCGGGAGAGCAAGCGCATCGTGTTCTTCGGCGGCGCGGGCGTGTCTACCGAGAGCGGCATACCGGACTTTCGGAGCGTGGACGGACTCTACAACCAGCAGTACGACTATCCGCCGGAGACGATACTGAGCCATACCTTCTTCATGCGGCGGCCGGAGGAGTTCTTCCGCTTCTACCGCAACAAGATGCTGTTTCCGGACGCCCAGCCCAACGCGGCCCACCTGAAGCTTGCTCAGTGGGAGGCGGAGGGCAAGCTCTCCGGCGTGGTCACCCAGAACATCGACGGCCTGCACCAGAAGGCCGGGTCGAAGCGGGTGTTCGAGCTGCACGGCTCGGTGCTGCGCAACTACTGCATGCGCTGCGGCAAGTTCTACGACCTGGAGCACATCATGAACACCACCGGCGTTCCCAAGTGCGACTGCGGCGGCACGATCAAGCCCGACGTGGTGCTGTACGAGGAATCGCTGAACGATGCGGTGGTCGCCGGCGCGTGCGTGGCCATCGAGGACGCGGACATGCTGATCATCGGCGGCACGTCGCTGAGCGTGTACCCGGCGGCGGGCTTCATCGACCTGTACCGGGGCCACCGGCTGGTGCTGGTGAACATGAGCCCGACGCCCCGGGACGGCCGGGCGGACCTGATCGTCCGGGAGCCCATCGGCAAGGTGTTTGCCGAGCTGCCCTGAGCATGGCCGGGCGCATCACCGCCTTCCCTCCGGTGGCTCCGCCGGGCGCGCGGCTGCTGATACTGGGCAGCATGCCCAGCGTGGAATCGCTGAAGATGGGCTTCTACTACGCCCACCCGAGAAACGCCTTCTGGCGCATACTGCCCGAGGTGTTCGGCGAGAGCGCGCCTAGGAGCATCCCGGAGAAGATCGCGCTGCTGGAGCGGCACGGCCTGGCCCTCTGGGACGTGCTGGAGAGCTGCGAGCGCGAGGGCTCGCTGGACAGCGCGATCCGCGCGCCGAGGGCCAACGACTTCGGGGCGCTGTTTGAGCACTGCCCCGGCATCGGGCTTATACTGTTCAACGGCGGCGCGGCCGAGCGGCTGTTCATGAAGGTCGGCAGGGCCTGGCTTTGCGGGCGCGACTGCCTGCGGTTGCCCTCGACCAGCCCCGCGTATACCCTATCCTATGAAAGGAAGCTGGCGCTGTGGCGCGAGGCCCTGAGCGGGGCTTCGGACACGGCCCACGGTACAAGAGCATGAGCATCAATCCCTGCGACATCCTTCGCAAAAAGCGCTTCGGCGGCGAGCTGAGCGAGGTGGAGATCCGCGCCTTCGTGGACGGCGTCGTGGACGGCAGCTTCGCCGACTACCAGGCCTCGGCGCTGCTGATGGCCATCTGCATAAACGGCATGACCGACCGGGAGACCCTGGCGCTGACGCTGGCCATGGCGAAGTCCGGCGACACGCTGGACCTTACCGACGTGCCCGGCGTGAAGGCCGACAAGCACTCCACCGGCGGCGTGGGCGATACCACCTCGCTGATCCTGGTGCCCCTGGTGGCCGCCTGCGGCGTGAAGATGGCCAAGATGTCCGGCCGAGGCCTGGGCTTCACCGGCGGCACGCTGGACAAGCTGGAGGCCATTCCCGGCATGAGCATCTCCAAGGACACCGACGCCTTCAAGCGGCAGGTGCGTCAGGTGGGCTGCGCCATCATCGGCCAGACGGCCCAGCTGGCCCCGGCGGACAAGGTGCTGTACGCCCTCAGGGACGTGACCGGCACGGTGGACTGCCTGCCGCTGGTGGTCTCGTCGATTCTCTCCAAGAAGCTGGCCGCGGGCTGCGACGTGGTGGTGCTGGACGTGAAGACCGGCAGCGGCGCGATCATGGACACGCCCGAAAAGTCCCGAAAGCTGGCGGAGATGATGGTGCGCATCGGCAACCTGAGCGGCAAGCGCTTCTCCGCGCTGCTGACGGACATGGACCAGCCCCTGGGCAACTACATCGGCAACGCGCTGGAGGTGGAGGAGGCCATCGACGTGCTGGCGGGCCGCACCGAGGGCGACCTGAAGACGGTGGCGCTGACCCTCGGCGCGCATATCCTCAGAAACGCCGGGGCGGCGGACAGCGTGGAGGCCGGCATCTCGATGCTGGAGGAGAAGATCAGATCCGGCGAGGGCCTTAAGGTGTTCGGCGACATGATCGAGGCCCAGGGCGGCGACCGCCGCGTGACGGAGGATACCGGGCTTCTCCCGAAGGCCCCCAGGCGCGTCGAGCTGCGCGCCGACCGGGCGGGCTATGTGACGCGCATGCACACCAGCGACATCGGCGAGGCCGCCAAGCTGCTGGGCGCGGGCCGCGAGCGCAAGACCGACGAGCTGGACCTCTCGGTGGGCATCGTGATGAACGCGCGGCTGGGCGACACGGTGAAAAAGGGCGACCTGCTGGCGACGCTGCACGTGGGCGACAGGTCCGACCGCATCGGGGCCTACAACCTGCTGAAGAAGTCCATCGTCATTGGCGACGAGCGCCCGGCGCCAAAGCCGCTGATCCAGGGGGTCGTCGAGTAAGCCCATGAGCAGGAGCAGGCGAACGGCGCGGGCGGAACAGGCCCCCGCGCCCCGCGGCGTCAAAGCCCTCTTTTTCCGGGAAGCGGGCGGCCTTCGCACGCCCTGGCTGCTGCTGGTCAGCCTTTTGGCCCTGGCCCTGGCGACGACGGCGCTGCAGACGGGCCTGAACGCGATTTTTGACGCGCTGTTTCGGGCCTGGAACCTGCGCGCGGACAATGTGATGTACGCGCCGGGCTGGGCGCGGGCGCTCTATGCGTGGCGCGGCAGCCTGATCGCGCTGCTGTCCGGCGCGGCGCTCATTGCCCTGTGCCCGCCGCTTCGGCGGCTGTGGGGCGCGCGGGATGTGTGCAAGGACGCGGGGAGTAGATGGTACCTGCTGGCCCTCACAGGTTTCGCCGCGGCGCTTCTGGTCGCGCTGTTGAGCCTGATCCCGGACAGCTCCCGCCTTGAGTGGCCGCTGTCCGCGCCGCGCTTTACGGCGGCCCTGCCGCTGCTGGGCGCCTTCGGCCTGGTGGGCGTGCTGGCGGAGGAGCGCTTCGTCCGGGGCGTGCTGCTGGACGGGCTCGCGCCCAGGTGGGGCCGGGTTCCGGCGATCGCCGCAGCCTGCGCGGTGTTCTTTGTGCTGCGAAGCGGC
>JAFYBB010000286.1 GCA_017540445.1 Clostridia bacterium
ATGACCAGCCCCTACAGCCTGTACGACCCGGAGATCGCCACCTTCGACGAGGACAATGTCTACGACCAGACCTGGGCCGACGGCTTCATCACCCTCTACGGCCTGCCGACGGCGGTGTACGCGAAGATGAAGGCGAAGAACGGGCTGGAATAAGCAACGCGCTATGGCAACGCGCCCGACGGCAAACCGCTATCGGGCGCGTTGATTCTTCGATGCATGCGGGAAAGCTCTCCCCTACTTCACCTTCAGCTTCTTCACGGCGGACCAATTGGACCAGTAGGTCTTTCCATTCACCTTCTGCCAGGCGCGGACCCGCACATAGTAAGTCTTCCTGGATTTCAAGCCCTTCAGCACCTTCTTGACCGTGGCGTCCTTCTTCACCGTCGCCTCTTTGGCATTTGCGAAGCTCTTCTTCAGACCATACGCCACCTGATAGCCGGCGACGCCAGCGGTCTTTTTCCACTGGACGGTCAGCTGCTGCTTCCCTGCGGTGAGCTTCAGCCCGGAGACCTTCTTCGGATTGATGTTGAAGGCGCCCGCGGCGGAGCCGGCGTAGGCCCCGATGCCCTTCACGGTGACGGTAGCCGTACCCACCTTCTTGTTTTGCTTGTAAGCAACCTTGTAATCCTTGCCCTTGACGAGGGTCGCCTCGCCCAGCGTCACCTTTACATCGGGCTTCAGGGCCTTGCCGGTGTAGCTCTGATCCGCCACGGTAACCGTGGCCGCGTCGAGGAAGGCCCGGAAGGGAATGATCCTGGACGCCCCGTAGACAAAATCGCCGGGATCGGCATCGGCATAGGCCTTCCTGGCATAGGTTTCGGCGCGGGAGCCCTTGTAGCCGAATACGGTCAGCTTGGGCAGGACATTCAGCCCGTCGTCGTCGTCGTCCCAGTAGACGAAATTGCCCATGCCAATGGTGGTCACGCTGGCAGGAATGATGATTTCCGTCATGCTCATGCAGCCCTCAAAGGCGGCGCGCCCTATGGATTGCACACCGTCTGGAACCGTCAGGCTTTTCAGGTTTTCCGCCCAGGTGAACGACCCTTCGCCGATGATTCTCAGGCCGTCAGGCAGGGTGACGTGGGTGATCGACGTGTTATAGGCAAAGGCGTCCTCGCCGATGGCGGTCACGCCCTCCGGAACCGTCACGTTGCCGCCGGGACCATTGTAGGCCACCACCACGCCGTTTTCAATGACAAAATCTGAGTCCGACGCGTTCGACTGGATTGCCTGCGCCTGTGACAGTGTATCGGCTTGCGCAGTCTCTCCGGGCAGATCCAGCGCGATGGCCTCCACGGCCTCTTCCGCGGGCATCTCGAACACGATGGCGTCTGCATCCTCATCCTCGACAATCAATCCCTCCGCGAACGCCATACCGTTGAGCAGCATCCCCAGTGTCAGCGCGACGGTCAGCCACCGCCTCATCCATTTGTTCATACGATCAACCCCCAATACTTCGTTGATTGGATTTTATTATAGCAGACATTTCTGACCGTGCCATTGCCCTTGAACAGTTTTTCGGTTACTTTTATGAATCCGCCCTTCGCCATCTCGCGATCTTGATTATCCCGGTATTCCCATCCACTGTTGTAGGCGCCGCCCCCCGACCAGGGCTTCATCCTGTCCCTTGCTCGCGATATGCTCAAAGGCCCCATTCCTGTAGCGGTAGATGCTATCGTTCTCAATATTGCCAGTATAGCATACATTACGAATTCACTCAACCACAAATATCCATTTTTCTTTTCTTTTTTGTTTGTTTCATGTCAACCTAAAATATTTGTGAATGGATGAATCATGCCCACCGCGGTGTTCGCCAGGATGAAGGCGAAGAACGGGCTGGAATAACGCGACAATTAACCCACTCCGTGTTGACACCCTGCCCGGGACATGCTATAGTTTACCCCGTAAAGGGGAGTAGCTGGCGGCCGATGACCGTTATCTGGTTCGTCAGGACGAACCGCCATGGAGCGGTTCCGGGCCAGAATCCTCGCAAGAGATCAGCAAGACCTTTACTGTGTTCAGCGAACGCAGTAAAGGTCTGTTTTTTTAACTCCAATGAAAAGAGAGGTCCCTTCCATGAAACCGGCAATGATCGCGCTGTTTTTGCTGATGTATCTGGTGATGATCGCAAAGCCCAAATTCAGAACCTGGGCCGCGCTGGCGGTGGCCCTGATCTTCTGCGTCATCGGGGCAGTGCCCATCGGGCAGGTTCTGCCGGCCATTGACTTCAACGTGCTCCTGATGATCGCCGGAACGATGGTCGTCGTGGATTACTTCATCGATTCCAAAATGCCCAATCTGATCGCGGAGGGGCTGCTGCGCAAATCGAAGAACGTGCGCATGGTGATCATACTGATGTCGCTGTTCTCCGGCTTCGTGTCGGCGTTCATAGACAACGTGGCCACGGTGCTGATGCTGGCGCCGGTCGGTTTGGCCATCTGCCGGAAGCTGGACATCAACCCGACCGGCATGCTGCTGTCCATCGCCGTATCCTCCAACCTGCAGGGCGCGGCGACGCTGGTGGGCGACACGACCTCCATCATGCTCGGCGCCTACGCGAAGATGGACTTCCTCAGCTTCTTCTTCATGAACGGCAGACCCGGCATCTTCTGGGCCGTCGAGCTTGGCGCGCTGGGCACCGTGGGCGTCATGCTGTTCCTTTTCCGTCATGAAACGGCGCCGGTGACCAGCAGCCAGCACACGAAGGTTGGAACCTGGTACCCCACCGTCGCGCTGGTGGGCATCATCGTCACGCTGATACTGGCCTCCTTCATCCCCGGCAAGCCCGACATCACCAACGGCCTGATCTGCTGCCTGTACGCCGTCTTCTGTATGGTCGCAGACCTGATGAAGACCCGCCGGAAGGACGGCGCCGTCCGCTCGCTGAAGAGCGTGGATTTTGAGACGATCGGCCTGCTCTCCGGCATGTTCGTGGTCATTCGCGGGCTGCAAAACGCAGGCGTCATCGACGATGTGGCCGCGTTCATCGGCGGTCTGGGCGGCGGGAACGTGTTCCTGCTGTACACCGTCATCGTGTGGCTGTCGGTGGTGCTGTCGGCGTTCATCGACAACATTCCCTATGTCGCCACGATGCTGCCCGTGGTGCAGGGCGTCGCGGCCTCGCTGGGCATTGAGCCCTATCTGCTGTACTTCGGCCTGCTGACCGGCGCGACGCTCGGCGGGAACCTGACGCCCGTCGGCGCGTCCGCCAACATCACCGCCACCGGAATCCTCCGCCGCGAGGGCTACGAGGCCTCCATCCGCGATTTTGCCAAAATCGGCATGCCCTTCACGCTGACCGCCGTCACCATCGGCTATCTGTTCATCTGGTTCGCATGGCATTGAGCTTGACAGGCTCTGGCGAAAACGATAAAATGATTAGGGTTGTCCGGGTCGGCGGGCCCCGAAGGGCGCGCGCCGACAGTCATGATCAAATTTCCGATATCAAGCGATCAAAGGAGCGTTTCCTATGAAGCTATGGGCGGGCCGCGCGGGCGGCGACGTGGACGAGAGGCTGAGCGCCATCAACAACAGCATCGGCTTTGACAGCCGTATGTATAGGCAGGACATCACCGGCAGCATCGCCCACGCGAGGATGCTGGGCAAGCAGGGCATCATCCCCATGGACGACGCCGCGGCCATCGTGGCGGGCCTGAAGGGCATCCTTTCGGACATCGAAGCCGGGACGCTGGAGATCGACATGAGCTGCGAGGACATCCACACCTTCGTGGAGGCCACGCTCACCCAGCGCATCGGCGACGCTGGCAAGCGCCTGCACACCGCCCGCAGCCGCAACGACCAGGTGGCGCTGGACATCCGCATGTTCCTGGCGGATGAGATCGACCGGCTGACCGCTCTGGCGAAGGACATGATCGCCGCGCTGTGCGAGGCGGCGGAGAAGCACCTGGAGACCGTCATGCCCGGCTACACCCACCTGCAGCGGGCCCAGCCCATCACGCTGGCCCACTGGCTGATGGCCTACGCCCAGATGCTGCTGCGGGACATCGACCGGCTTTTGGACTGCAAAAAGCGCACGCTGGTGCTGCCGCTGGGCAGCGGCGCGCTGGCCGGCACCACCTATCCGCTGGACCGGGAATATGTGGCGCGCCAGCTGGGCTTTAACGGCATCAGCCTCAACAGCCTGGACGGCGTCTCCGACCGGGACTTCGCGCTGGAGCTGCTGTCTTGCCTGTCGATCCTGATGATGCACCTCTCCCGCTTCAGCGAGGAGATCTGCCTGTGGTGCAGCTGGGAGTTCCGGTTCGTCACGCTGTCGGACAGCTTCTCCACCGGCTCGTCCATCATGCCCCAGAAGAAAAACCCGGACATCACCGAGCTGGTGCGCGGCAAGACGGGCCGGGTGTACGGCGACCTGATGGGCCTGCTGACGGCCATGAAGGCGCTGCCGCTGGCCTACAACAAGGACATGCAGGAGGACAAGGAGGCGCTGTTCGACGCCATCGACACCGCCGACCTCAGCCTGTCGGTGCTCGCGCCGATGCTGCGCACCGCCGTGTTCCACCCGGAGGCCATGCGCCGGGCCGCCGCCGCGGGCTTCATCAACGCCACCGACTGCGCCGACTACATGGTGAAGAAGGGCGTGCCCTTCCGCGACGCCTACGGCGTGGTGGGCCGCCTGGTGAAGTACTGCATCGACCGGGGCACCACGCTGGAGGCGCTGCCGCTGGCCGAGTACCGCCAGTTCAGCCTGGTGTTCGACGAGGACGTGTACGCCGCCATCGACCTTTTGACCTGCGTGCGCCAGCGCAACCTCCCCGGCGGCCCCGCGCCCGAGGCGGTGCAGGCGACGATCGAGGCGACGCGGAAAACACTGGAAAACGGTTGATCATTTTCGCTTTATACTGTACAATGCCCGACGACTTCAACGAAACGCCCGAGGGTTTCGAGGATTATCTATGATACTGCTCGACACTTGCGCGTTGATGTTGATATAAAATAGGGTAGAGGGAGGGCCATAGCCCTCGCCCCTCCCATTGCACCGTACGTACCGGTCAGGTATACGGCGCTACATCGTAACATGGATTCAAGTATAACCCAGGTAATAAGTGAGAGGATCGACCAGACCAGGCCGGTTC
>JAFYBB010000287.1 GCA_017540445.1 Clostridia bacterium
ATGTTCCCGGGCTTCACGTCCTGGTGGATCAGTCCGTTTTCATGAGAATACTTCAGGCCCCGCGCCGTCTGGATGGCGATGTCGAGGATGCGCGCCCGGACCTCCTGTTCCGTGCCCTCGTACAGCCTGCCGGACTGAATCGCGTCCTTCAGGCTCCCGCCGTCCATCCACTCGGAGAAGATCGTCGGCACCCCGCCGATCTCGCGCACGTAGTAGCATGACACGATGTTCGGGTGAAGCCCCAGGTTGATCCAGTGCTCGCACTCGGCGATGAATTCTTCCTTCCTCCGCTCGCTGCCCTCGGCGAAAAACCTGGGCTGGGGGCGCTTCATGGCCAGGTCGGTGTTCCAGCTGTTGTGGTGCACCCGCCAGACGCTGCCCATGCCGCCGTGGATGGCGTCGTCCTCGACCGTGTAGGTCTCGAGGAGCACGTCGCCCTGGTGGATCTCCTCGTTGGAGATCGCCTCGGGGCGCGCGCCGTCCGCAAGCCAGCTCATGGCGTCGTCCTGATATGCCCTGTAGATGGAATCGCTCTCGAACACGCTGCCCTTTGACAGGGTGTTGCTCAGGCTGAAGTCCTCCATCGTGACACCTCCGCTTACCTCAGCTTGTCCAGCATCCGCCGGGCGCTCTTGACGTAGATCTCATACTCCGGGTGACGGGGAAGCATCTCCTCCCACAGCCCGAGCGCGCGCGCCATCAGCGAATAATCCCGGTGGAATTCCGCGCACATGAAGCAGCACGTCGCCAGCTCGTGTCGGGTGGCGTGGGAGGGGAAGTCATTCGCCAGTTTCTCTCGGATATCCAGAGCGCGATCATAGCACTTTTCTGCCCATTCCCACTGGCTGAAGGCGTCGGCGGCCTTGGCCAGCTTCTCCAGCCCCGAGGCGAGGTTCTTGCGGTACTGGACAGAGCCGGTGGTCTGAGCGTTTTCATCAAAGATGCGCACCGCCTGCGAAAGCAGCTCCACCGCGTCGCGATACTGCATCCGCTTCCTGCGCACGTCGCCCAGCTTGACCAGGCTTACCGCCCAGTCGTCCCGGGCCTGCGGGGTCTTCTGCTCCGCGGCCAGCACCTGATCGATTTTGAGCGCTTCGGCGTAGTGCTCGTCCGCGCCGTCAAAATCCCCCTGATCCTTGCGGAGGTTGCCCAGCTTGGTCAGTATCGCCGAGAGGTCGCGTCGGGCGTTCGCGGTGCCCTGGCTTTCGGCCAGCGCGGCGCGGATGTCCAGCGCCTGGCTGTACATCATCTGCGCTTCGTCGCGGTTCTTCTGCTTTCGACGAATGTCCCCGAGGCGCTCCAGGCTGACGGACATGTCGCGGCGGGCCCGCGCGGTGCCCATGTCCCGGGCCAGTCGCCGGTAGATCTCCAGCGACCTCTGGTAATAGCCGGCAGCCCTGGCGATGTCGCCCCACTCCCGGCACAGGCCGCCCAGGCGGTTGCAGATCAGCGCAATATCCCGGTCCACCTCGCGCACGCCCACCTCGCCGGTCAGCAGGCCGCCGAACGCCAGCGCGTGATTCGCCGCGGCATACGCGCCGTCCGGATCGCCGGCCTCGCGGAGCATGTCGCTCAGCGCGATTGTGGTGCGGATGAACTTCGTGCCGTAGCCCATGTGCGCGTCCGGATCGTGCTGGGCCTCATAGGCCACGCGGTACTGCGCGCACAGCTTCCGCTGCCATTCGATGGCTGTACCGAGGTTCCGCGCCACGCCGTCGCCGGTCCTGTACATATCCACTAACTTCTCGGTAGCGTCGTAGCAGGGCTCCGGGTCCTCGGCGGCGGATTGGATCATCTCCAGCGCCCGGGCCTGGTTGATCTCCACGTCGATGCCGCACAGGTACGCCAGGCCGATGAAGAAGCGGTGCCGGGCCGAGCCGTCGTTCTCCTTCTTGGAGATGCGCGAGAGCGCCTGGAGCAGCGCGGCGTTCATCTCCCGGGGCCGATGCTCGTCCTGTATGGGCGGGATGTCGCGGTAGACCGTCTCCAGCTTCAGCCGCTCGGTGCGCTCGTCGCCCCGTTCCTCCTCGTACAGCTCCACGGGAACGATCTGAAGATCGCCCTTTTTTTGCCGCCGATCCCGCGCCATTGGGTATTCTTCCCGCAGCACGTAGTTCTTGGGCTCCAACAGGTTCGGCGTCACCGCCAGCGCGAACAGGCTGCTCTTCTCGAACGCCGCCTTGATGGCCCCATCGTACTTCTCGCCCGGCACCAGGAATTCGTCGTACCAGATGGCGATGTCGCGGAGTTGGCGGTTTTCGTGGATCAGGTGCATCAGCCGCTGGGCATGGCGGCGGTCCTTTTTCCGGTAGCTCAGGAACACATAGGCGTCGAAGGCGTCCCTCACCTTTTCCGCCAGCTCGTCGCCCACCAGCACCGACTTCAGATAGGTGTCCAGCACCTCGTCGTAGGGCGTGGCCGTGGGATCGTTGACGCAGCGTTTCACCACCTGGATCTTGGTGTCGGTCATGCGGTTGAACTCGCTGGCCAGGCCACCTTCAATAGGGTAGAGGGAGGGCCATAGCCCTCGCCCCTCCCATTGCACCGTACGTACCGGTCAGGTATACGGCGCTACATCGTAACATGGATTCAAGTATAACCCAGGTAATAAGTGAGAGGATCGACCAGACCAGGCCGGTTC
>JAFYBB010000288.1 GCA_017540445.1 Clostridia bacterium
AAGCTGCTGCCCAGCTACGTGATCGTCAAGATGGAAATGACCAACGAGACGTGGTACGTGGTGCGCAATACCCGCGGCGTTACGGGCTTCGTGGGCTCCGGCAACAAGCCGACGCCCCTGTCTGAAACGGATTTCGCCGCCATCTTCGACGCGGTGCCGCAGACGCGCATCGACATCCAGGTGGGCGACGAGGTGCGCATACTGAGCGGCCTGTTCGAGAACTTCACCGGCAAGGTGACGAAGATCGACGCGGCCACCCAGCAGCTGACCGTTACGGTGCCCATGCTCAAGCGCGAGACCAGCGTGGAGCTGGCCTATGACGAGGTCGTCCGCGAGGAGTGACCGCGCCGCCCCGCGTCGCGCCGGGGCCTTTGACCGACTGATCCCCTCATAGGGTTCAGGGAGTGGGAGGAGCGCAGAGGCGCTCCGCTTCACCACATACATGTAGAGGAGGATACCCAAATGGCAAAGAAAGTCACTGCACTGATCAAGCTGCAGGTGCCCGCCGGCAAGGCCACGCCCGCGCCGCCCATCGGCCCCGCGCTCGGTCAGCACGGCGTGAACATCCCCGGATTCTGCAAGGAATTCAACGACCGCACCGGCAAGCAGGCCGGCCTGATCATCCCGGTGGTCATCACCGTGTATCAGGATCGTTCCTTCACGTTCATCACCAAGACGCCTCCGGCCGCCGTTCTGATCAAGAAGGCCTGTGGCATCGAGCACGCTTCCGGCCGGCCCAACAAGGACAAGGTTGCCAACATCACCAAGGCCCAGGTCCGCGAGATCGCCGAGCTGAAGATGCCCGATCTGAACGCCGCCTCCATCGAGGCCGCGATGAGCATGATCGCCGGTACCGCCCGCTCAATGGGCGTCGTGGTGGTCGACTGACACACACCGCAAGGAGCCACAGAATCGTGGGAGGATTTATAGAATCCGTTGAACCACAAGGAGGATGCATTCATGAAAAAGGGTAAAAAATATTCCGACAGCCTGAAGCTGGTCGACCGCACCAGGCAGTATGACCCCGAGGAGGCCGTCGCGCTGGTCAAGCAGACCGCCAAGGCCAAGTTCGATGAGACCATTGAGATTTCCGTCCGCCTGGGCGTCGATCCCCGCCACGCCGACCAGCAGGTCCGCGGCGCCGTGGTGCTGCCCAACGGCACCGGCAAGACCGTGCGCGTGCTGGTGATCTGCAAGGCCGACAAGGCCGCCGAGGCCGAGGCCGCCGGCGCGGATTACGTGGGCGCCGAGGACATGGTCGCCAAGATCCAGGGCGGCTGGTTCGATTTCGACGTGGTCGTCGCCACCCCCGACATGATGGGTCAGGTCGGCCGTCTGGGCCGCGTGCTGGGCCCCAAGGGCCTGATGCCCTCTCCGAAGGCCGGCACCGTCACCATGAACGTGACGCAGGCCATCCACGATATCAAAGCCGGTAAGGTCGAGTATCGCGTGGACAAGACCGCCATCATCCACTGCCCCGTGGGCAAGGCTTCCTTTGACGAGCAGAAGCTGGTCGAGAACCTCCGCACGCTGATGGAGGCCATCATCAAGGCCAAGCCCGCCGCCGCCAAGGGCACCTATATCCGTTCCGCCGTGATCTCCAGCACCATGGGCCCCGGCATCAAGCTGAATTCCCTGAAGTTCTGATTCACGCGCAGGCGAAAATCCCCCCTCCGCACAGGAGGGGGTTTTGAGGTTTATATCCAATGAAACGGCAGAAAATCGCGGCATTCGTGCTGGCGCTGGCGCTCATGGCGGCGGTGTGGACCGTCCCGGCGTCGGCGGCGTACAGTATGCCCTACTACATCGAGGTGGACATCAGCAGCCAGATCGTCACCGTCTACGAGACCGAGACCAAGGACATCGCCCGCCAGATGCTCTGTTCCACCGGCACCAACGGCTACACCCCGAGGGGTGAGTTTTTGCTGCCCGGCAGGGTCAAGGACAATGAGCGGCAACCCTGGTACTGGATCGACATGTTCCAGCGCTACGTGAAGTACGCCACCCGCATACGGGGCCAGATCCTGTTTCACTCGCTGCCCTACACCCGCAAGTCGCTGCAGTACATCGACCGGCAGGCCCTCAATGAATTCGGCCTGCCCGCCTCCCACGGCTGCATCCGACTGCGCTGGCAGGACGCGGAGTTCATCGCGCTGAACTGCCTGGAAGGTACCTATGTGAAGATCTACGAGAGCGGCGACCGCAAGGACGCCCTGCGGGAGCTGCTGTTCCAGGAATGCTACGACAAGAGCAAGGGCTATTCCTACGACAGCTTCCTGGGCATCTCCGACGAGGTCGGCGCGCTGGGCCGCTTCAGCGAGGGCGAGGCCGTGCTGAACCTGCAGTACCGCCTGCGGGACCTGGGGCTCTACGACGGCGAGCTGAACGGCGTGTACAACAGCACGATGGTCAACGCCGTGCGCATGGCCCAGTACCTGATGGACACCGGCGTGGACGGCATTGCCACGATACCGTTCCAGCAGCGCATGTACGCCCCGGACGCGCCCACGGCGATGAACGTGACGCTGGCCGAGGGCATGAGCGGCCCGGCGGTGCGGGCGCTGCAGGACAACCTGGCCGTGCTGCGCCTGTACGACGACGCGCCCGACAGCGTGTACGACCGCGCGGTGGTGGACGCGGTGACGCGCTTTCAGAAGGCCTACGCCTATGAGGAGGACGGCGTGGCCTCGCCCCAGGTCCAGAAGGCCGTGGCCTACGAGGCCGAGAAGCTGAAGGCGACCTTCGGCGACGAGGACTACGGCTGCGAGCAGGTCAGCGAGACGCTGCGGCTGGCCCGGGTGAACGTGCCGGAGGACGCGCGGCTTCGCGCGGAGCCCTCCGAGAAGAGCCGCCAGCTGACGCGCCTGCCCTACGGCTCGACACTGATCGTGCTGCAGTCCAACGACAAGTGGTCGAAGGTGCGCAGCACCTACGGCGAGGGCTACGTGGCCAACGCGCTGCTGGCCTTTGCCGAGCGGGAGATATCGCTGCTTCGGTACAGCGGCGCCCAGGACGCGCAGATCTACACCGTCGGCAACACCGCCGAGGACTACTACGCCGGCGCGAACCTGCCCTGCGAGGTATTCGACGAGTACCTGGCCGCCAATGAGCAGCAGGTGGACCTGGAGGACCTGGTCAACTACGTGACCGTGGACACCAAGGGCGAGGGCGACGCCGTGAACCTGCGCGAGGATTCCACTGCCGACAGCGCGGTGCTGGACAAGGTGGAGAACGGCAAGAGCCTTCGGGTGCTGCGCCGCTACACCGACTGGACGCAGGTCACCTACCACGGCCAGGTCGGCTACCTGATGAACCGCTATCTGACCTACTGGACCGGCCCGGAGGACGCCCTGGACGCCGAGCAGGGCGACGGGGAGGCGGGCGAGTTCACGCCCCGCCGAGCCATCGTACAGTGCGCTGCCGACGGTCAGGCGGCGGTGTACGCCGAGGACGCCGACGACGCCCAGATCCTGGGCCACCTGAAGGACGGCGTGGAGCTCGAGGTAACGGCGATCATGGACGGCTGGTGCCGCATACGCTACATGGACCGCGAGGGCTACATGATCGGCGAAGACCTGCGCATCGCGCCGGCCGAGGAAAAGACCGAAACCGCGACCGAAGACAGCGCGGAAGGAAACGACGAAGCGCTGAAGGTGGAAGAACTGCTGCAGGAGTGAGGAGTCAGGAGTTAGGAGTTAGGAGCATAAGGATGCCGGGGGACCGGTAGCTGAAAACGGTTGGAGGGACGGTTTCTCCAACCGTTTTTTTTGTTTTCCAAAATCACAGGGACGGTTCTCTGTGT
>JAFYBB010000289.1 GCA_017540445.1 Clostridia bacterium
CATCAGGAAGCAGGAGGACACGGTCTTCATGCCGGGCTTGCTCTTGATGACCTGCAGCGCGGGGCGCAGCATGTCGCCGGTGGAGTGGATCGCGCCGGAGACCAGGCCGTCCGCGTCGCCCAGCTTGACCATCATGATGCCATAGTACATCGGGTCGGCCACCTTCGCGGCGGCCTCTTCCTCGGTCATGCCCTTGGCCTTGCGCAGGTCGTACAGCGTGGCGGCGTACAGCGGGGCCTTGTCGCTGGCGGCGGGGTCGATGATGTCGATGCCGGTCAGGTCCGCGCCGGCGGCCACTTCCTTCACCTTGTCGGGGTTGCCCAGCAGGGTCAGCTTCGCCAGGCCCTGGTCGCGGATCATCACGGCCGCCTGGACGTTGCGGATCTCCTCGCCCTCGGGCAGTACGATGTGCTTGACGTCGGCCTTGGCCTTCGCCTTGATCTTATCGATGATTGCCATGGTCATTCCTCCATAATTGTCCCGCTCGGCGCGGGTATATTTCATCCTATTCATTATACGATAAATCGGCGGTTTTGAAAAGACCTGTATGTTAAGGTTTGTGGATAATCTAATGAGTCCCCGGTGACTCAGTCCCGGAGTCGTTGACACGGCCGGCGGCCATGGGCTATAATGGTGTGCATCCAACGGGGGAGGCGAACCGGCATGATCGTGCGGAAGCTGCGGGAGGATGAACTGAAGCGCGGCGCCGAGCTCTCGGCGCTGGCGTTCGAGTACGCCCTGGAGGGCGCGGAGCTGCCGCCGGAGGCGTTTGCCCGCCGACTGATCGAGCACCCGGGCGACGCCAGCGACGTGCACTGGGACAGCCGCTGGGCGGCCTTCGAGGACGACGGCGTCACGATGATGGCCACCTTCTGCGTGATCCCGTGGCGGGCGAACTTCGACGGCCACGCGGTGACGATGGGCGGCGTCGGCGGCGTGGCCACGCTGCCCCAGTACCGGCGGCGCGGGGCCATCCGGCGCTGCTTCGAGGCGGCGCTTGCGGACATGTACGCCCGGGGCATGGCGCTTTCGTACCTCTATCCCTTTTCAAATGCCTTTTACCGCAGGTTCGGCTACGAGCTGGCCTGCGACAAGGTCCGCTGGCGGCTGAAGCTGGACGGGCTGCCCGGCGTGGACGCCGGAGGGCGCTGGCGGCTGAGCGAGCCGGGCAGCGACCTGTCGGCACAGGTCCGCGCCGTCGACCTGCGGCGGAACGCGCGCTACAACTGCGCGGTGTTCGGCGGGGACACGGAGTACCGCTGGGCGTCGGAGAATCCCTTCGTGAAGCGGGACTACACCTATGTATACTTCGACGAAGCCGGCGCGCCCAGTGCCTACGCCTGCGTCCGGGCGCGCCCGGGGGAGGACCTGAACTGTGTGAAAAGCGGCTTTTTCGACCGGCGCGGGCTGGAGGGCCTGCTGGCGCTTCTGAAGCGCTTTGCCGCCAACCACAGCCACGCGGTGCTGGACATGCCCGCCGACGCGGACCCCCGGGCGCTGCTGCCGGAATACAGCCTCGGCACCGTGGAGCGCACCGTCGTCCAATGGGGCATGGCCCGGGTGGTGAACGTGGAAATGGCGCTGTCGCTGGCCCGGATGAGGGGCGAGGGCCGCCTGCGCATCGCCGTGACCGACGGCCAGATCCCCGAAAACAACGGAACGTTTGAGGTGCGCTTCGCCCCGGGCGCGGCGAACGCGGTGCGCCGCACCGACGCCGCGCCGGACGTGGCGCTGACCATACAGGACTTCAGCCGCCTGCTGATCGGCTGCGGCGACCTGGACCCCGAATGGCAGCCGGGCGTACAGCTGAACTGCGACATCGACCGGGCCCGGCAGGTGTTCTACAGAAAACCGGCGTACATCGCGCAGTACTTCTGATATAACAGATCAGCCGGCGCAAAACGTTCGTTTTGCGCCGGCTGATCTGTGCATTTCGTCCCTTACAGCCTGCACTCAAGCTTTGCCAGCTCGTCCACCACGTATTTGTAGATGAACTCGACGGCCTCGGCCTCGGGCACGATCTCCTTCATGCTCTTGTCGCGGGTGGCGATCTCGATGGTGCCGTTCTTCAGGCCCTTGGGGCTCACGACCACGCGCACCGGCACGCCGAACAGGTCGGCGTCGGAGAACATCACGCCGGCGGACACGGCGCGGTCGTCCCAGAGGACCTCCACGCCCTTCTCGGTCAGCGCGTCGTAGAGCTTCTGACCGGCCTCGGCCACCTCCGGCTGATCGGCGCGCAGCGCGCAGATCTCCACGTGCCAGGGGGCGATGCTGATGGGCCAGATGGGGCCGTAGTCGTCGCGGTGCGCCTCGCAGACGCTGGCCGCCAGGCGGCCGACGCCGATGCCGTAGCAGCCCATGATCGGGTGCTTCAGGCTGCCGTCCTGGTCCACGTAGGTCATGTCCATGCTCTCGGTGTACTTGGTGCCCAGCTGGAAGATGTTGCCCACCTCGATGCCGCGGCTGGTGTAGATGTGGGGCTTGCCGCACACCGGGCAGATGCTGCCGTCGAAGGCCTTGGCCACGTCCACGTACTCGACCTGGCCCACGTCGCGGGCGATGTTGAAGCCGATGTAGTGCATGTCGTCCTCGCAGGCGCCGGTGGCGAACCACTCGATGCCCACAAGGCTCCGGTCGTACACCACGGTCACGCCCTCGGGCAGGCCGATGGGGCCGGTGAAGCCGGCGTGTATGCCGCTGTCCTCGGTGACCACGGCGGGGTGGACCTCCGCCTTCAGGAGGTTGCGCAGCTTGGTCTCGTTCACATCCAGGTCGCCGCGGATGAACACGATCACGTAGCTGTCGTCGGCGTTGCGCTGGTACATGACCGCCTTGCAGGTCTGCCTGGGCTCGATCTTCAAAAACGCGCACAGGTCCTCGATGGTCTTGCAGTTCGGGGTGGCCACCTTCTCCAGCGCCGCCTTCTCGCCGGGTTCGTTGGTCAGCAGGCAGGGGGCCGCCTCCATGTTGGCGCGGTAGTCGCAGTCGCGGCACAGCACGATGGTGTCCTCGCCCACGTCGGTCAGCAGCATGTACTCGTGGCTCACCTTGCCGCCCATCATGCCGCTGTCGCTGGCCACGGCCACCACCTCCGGCACGCCGCAGCGGGCGTAGATGCGGTTGTAGGCCTCGTAGCAGCGGGCGTAGTACTTCTCCAGATCCTCCTGGCTGGTGTGGAAGGAGTAGGCGTCCTTCATCGTGAACTCGCGCACGCGGATCAGGCCGCCGCGGCAGCGGGGCTCGTCGCGGAACTTGGTCTGGATCTGGTAGATCATGAAGGGATACTGGGTGTAGGAGTCGGCCACGTCGGTCATCAGCTGCACGCTGGCCTCCTCGTGGGTCATGCCCAGCACCATGTCCGCGCCGGAGCGGTCCTTGAAGCGCAGCAGCTCGCTGCCGATGCTGTCGTAGCGGCCCGACTTGCGCCACAGGTCGGCGGGCATCGTCACCGGGAACAGCACCTCCTGGCCGTCGATGCGGTTCATCTCCTGGCGGATGATGTTCTCGATCTTCGAGGTGATGCGCTTGGTGATGGGGAACAGCGTGAATATGCCGTTGCCCACGGGCTTGATGTAGCCGCCGCGCATCATCAGCGCCTGGCTGGCGATCACGCAGTCCGCCGGGGTCTCCTTGAAGCGCTTGGAAACGAGATTTCTGACCTTCATCTGTGTAGCCTCCCTGGATGCGATGTGCGGCCCTGCCCGAAACACGGGGGCAGGGCGCATGTCTATAAATCAAATTATACCACAGGCGCTTTGTTATGCAAGTGAAGATTTGGGGAAGGCTATGGCGCGCCGTGCGACAGATAATCCCGCGCCTTTTCCAGTATGCGCCGGGAGTTGTCGTCGGTGCGCAGCGCGGCCATGGCGGCGTCGTAGCCCATCAGCGCGGCCCCGGCCACCTCGCTGTCCCGCGGGCAGGGCTTCGGGTCGTCGCAGACGGCCAGGAAGTACGCGATGTCCTTGACCACCTCGGGCCGCTCCCCGTGGACGAAGGTGTGCCGGTCCGTCTCCCGGAAGCCGTCCACGAAGCGCACGCGCACGCCGGTCTCCTCCCAGACCTCCCGGGCCGCGGTGTCGTGCTCGGTCTCACCGCTCTCCACGTGCCCCTTGGGAAAGGCCCAGAAGCCCTTGTGCGATTGGATCAACAGGTATTGGACCCCCTCGGCGGTATCGGCGTACACCACCGCGCCGCAGGATTTTTCACGCCTGATCTCCATAGGCTTGCCTCCTCAGCGCCTTGGACAGGTACAGTACCAGTTCGTCGTCGTTGGCCTCGATGGGGCCGTAGGGCGGGCAGGGCGCGCCCCGGTACCAAACGCCGGTGCCGTCGGGGATGTAGCCGCGCCGCACGTACAGCCTCTGGGCGCTGCCGTAGCCGCTGTGCAGCCCGACGCCCAGGTATACCGTGTCGCAATAGCGGGCCGCGACGGCCTCCGCCACGTCCATCAAAAGGCTGCCGACGCCCTGCCGCCGGTGCTTCTTAAGCACGTTGAAGTCCATGATCTCCGGCCAGCCGCGCCCGCCGAACGCACCCCACCGGGAATCGGGGTAGACGTGGATGTAGCCCACGGGTTCCCCCCGAAGCGCCGCCACCAGCGAAACGCATTCGCCCGACGCCTGGTCCCGCAGCCGGCGCTCGTGCTTTTCCAGCGTCGGCTGCCAGCCCTGCGCCGCCTCGGCGGCGGCCAGCGCCGGCGCGTCCGGGGCGATCATGTCCCGGATGATGAGATCGCCCTGTTGCAGATAGATCATCGGCACACCCCCTTTCCCGTATTGTATACCGGCGGCGCGGCGGCGTCAAGGGCGTGAGAACAACTTCAGGGCGACATCATTTACTTAGCGAGGAAGAGTGAGCGCGATAGTTAACATTGTGTTAACCAAAAGGATAAAACGAGAAGAAGTCGAAACATTCAGCAGAGGTGAGCTGAATGAAGCGGATAGACATAGAAGAATTGTTGG
>JAFYBB010000290.1 GCA_017540445.1 Clostridia bacterium
AATCGGAGGATGCAATCTTGGAGATCAATGAATTGAAGCTGAAAGATCTGCAGCCCTCACAGTTTTATATTTCTGAGAAGAAGCTAAAGGATGTCGAGGGCTGGCTGAACCCAACAGACCTTTCCTGCTTTGAGCCGATCCCGGTCAAGCTGTTGGACGGAAGACCGGTCATGACAGATGGGCATACCAGGGCTGTAGCCGCGTTACGGGCAGGTCTTGAAATGGTTCCCTTGGTCTGGGATGAGGACGAGCTGTCCTGGGATATGTACCGTGCTTGCGTATCGGCCTGCCGAGAGCAAGCGATAGAGTCGCCCATCGACCTGCTGCCACGGATTATCTCTGAAGAGAAATACCGGGAACAATGGGATAAATGGTGCGACCGTATGCAGGCAGAGGTAGAACGGAACAGGATCGTTGTCAAACCGTATACCGAAGAGGCAATCCCGGATGTTCTGTCGTTTGAAAAGGCACTGCGAGAGGAAGAAGATGTCTGGGGCTGGGAGATCAATGCGGAGTATATAAAACGCGTTACTGCCAGCTTCCATGACATTCGATTTTCCAACGCGCTTTCTTTTTTGGCATATCAAAACGAGCGTGTGATTGGCCGAATTGACGCCGTCTTGATCCCTTCGCATTTTGATGGTTCCATAAAAGCGTATCTGGATTGGGTCTGTGTTCTAAAGAGCTGCCGGCATAAAGGCGCAGCACAAATGCTTCTTTCTGCACTGAGGGATGCTCTGAAGGCTCAACATGTTGACACGCTGATTGCTCTGACTGCCGGCGACGATGAAGCGCAAAGGTTCTATAAAGCTGTTCCTGATTCCGAAATGCGAGATACTGGAATTTGGATCGACATATAATAAGTGCACACGGATACGTGCACACACGGGGACGGCCCTTTGTGTTCAACAAAATGGCCGTCCCCGTGTTTTCACCGTCGAATCACGGCGCTCAATCCTTTGATGCCAGACAGAACACCGCGTACAGCGGGATTGCCTTGATCCCACGTTCAAACCCGAAGTTTTTTTCGGAGATGCGGATGGCGTATTCCGGTTTGTATCGGTTGACGTAGTCATTCAGGCTGTTTGAAGCCGTGTTGTCGGCGCTCTTCACCTCAACGGGAATCAGACGGCCGTCCAGCGATATGATAAAATCAACCTCTTTCGTGCTCTTGTCATTTCGCCAGAAGAATGGTCTGAAACCACCCGCCGCCAACTGGCAGAATACATAATTCTCCGTCATGCCGCCCTTGAAAGCCTCCATCTCCTGCTCCATATAGAAGATATCGTTGGGACGGACGTCCTTTTGCGCGCAGAGCAGACCCATGTCGGCATGGTACACCTTGAAGTCGTCGATGTCCTTGAAGTTATCCAGCGGCTTTTTGATCTGTTCGGCGCGGTATACCTGGTACATCAGGTGAGCGGTCACCAGCCACTGTATGGCGTTTTCATATTCCGCTGCCCGCGCTCCCTTCTTCAGCAGCTTGTACTGAAAGCGCTTGTTCTTCTTTGAAAGCTGCACCGCAATCGTGTTATAGGTCAGCCTCGTCTTTTTGATCTCGTTGGCGCTCTCCTGGTACTTGCTCATGTCATCCAGATAATCCATCTGTATGGTATCCTGAATATGCCGTACCTGCACGTAATCCTGCGTATCAACGAACCGGGAAACCGCCTCCGGCATCCCGCCGATGACAAGATACTGACGATACCGCTGAAGGCCGGCTTCGTGAAGCGCCGCCGGCATAGGGCTGTTCGCCTCAAAGCAGGCATGAATCTGCCGGACAAGCGCTTCCTCGCCTACGGCCAGCAGGAACTCCTCCATGTCCATCGGGTACATGGTATAGCGGTCGACCTTGCCCACGGGGAAGGCGTTCTGTCTGCGATTGACGGCGACGCCCAACAGACTGCCAGCGCCGATCACATGGTATTCCGGCGCTTCTTCACAGAAATACTTCAGCGAGGTCAGCGCCCGTTCACACAGCTGGATCTCATCGAAGACGATCAGCGTCTGTCCTTTGGTGATGGTCTCGCCGCTCAGATGTGAAAGAATCGGCAGCAGGTAAGAAGGGCGGATTTCCTCGTCAAACGTCCGAATGAGCAGTGGATTCGTCTGAAAATTGAAGTACGCCACGTTGTCGTAGTGCCGCTTCCCAAACTCCAGAACGGAATATGTCTTCCCGACCTGACGCGCGCCCTGAATCAGCAGCGGCTTTCGATAGGGTCCCCGCCTCCACTGCTCCAAATATTCAGATACCTTGCGATACATGGCTTTGCCTCCTCACCACGTTTTTCATGGCCCATTATACCATGGCAAGGAAAATAGTGCAAGATTTGTTTGTATTTTCGCACTGAATTCTGCAATATAAAATCAGTCGCCCTCCCGATCATGGAACAATAAGAATGAAAACCTGAGATAAAGAGGGTTCATGAGCCATATTCCCGGTTGATAGAGCGTCCGCTTTTTGGTATAATCATTGGGCAATGTACCGATGCAGATTTGTTGTTTACGTCGAAAATAAGGTCGGCATCCGGTATTGTTCAGGCGTATACGGCATGATCCTATTCATCAACGCCTGCGTTCGCACACAGTCAGGGACGAAACGTTTGGCGGACGCTTCCTCCCGGGGCCCATCGCATGTCGCGGCGAGCTCCGCGATCAAAAGGCAATCCGACGTTTGACAGGTTCAACGACCTGGCGTATACTGATGAAAAATGACCGGCAGCGGCGACGCTGTCGATGGTTGAGGGAGGCGTTTGTACATGATCCAGAACGAACCCATGATCCGCAGGGGCGATATGATCCGCTGCGCCCTGTGCGCCGACGCGCCCTGCGACGCCGCCTGCAGGGCGCTGGAGCCGTCGCGCCTGCTGCGCGCCGTCTGGTTTCGCAACGAGCAGGGCGCGTCGGCCCGGCTGCCGGAGGCGAACCCCTGCCTGACCTGCGACGCGCCATGCGAGCGCGCCTGCGTGCGGCCGGGCGAGGTGCCGGTCCGCAGGCTCGTAGGCCGCCTGTACGACGAGGTGAAGCTCCGGGCGGAGACCCCGCCGCCCGCGGACGAGGCGCGCCTGGCCTGCGATCTGTGCGGCATCGCGCTTGAAAACCCGTTCCTGCTGTCCTCCTCCGTGGTGGCCAGCACCTACGACATGTGCGACCGGGCCTTTGAGGCCGGCTGGGCGGGAGCCTGCTTCAAGACGATCTGCTCCATGGACATCCACGAGGCGTCGCCCCGCTTTGCCGCCCTCACCGGCGACAGCGGCAGCATCATCGGCTTCAAGAACATCGAGCAGCTCTCCGATCACAGCGTGGCCGAGAACATGGAGATCTTCCGCAGGCTCAAGCGGAAGTGGCCCACCAAGTTCATACTGGCCTCCATCATGGGCCGGGACGAGGCGGAGTGGGGCGAGCTTTCGCGGCTGTGCGAGGAAAACGGCGCGGACGCGGTGGAGCTGAACTTCTCCTGCCCCAACATGGCGGAGGGCGGCCTGGGCTCGGACATCGGCCAGGTGCCCCAGCTTGTGGAGCGGTTCACCGCCGCGGCCAAGCGCGCCTGTCGCATACCGGTGCTGGCGAAGCTGACGCCAAACGTGGCCAGCATGAACCCCGCGGGAGAGGCGGCCCGGCGCGGCGGCGCGGACGGCCTCGCCGCCATCAACACCATCAAGTCCGTGACCGGCGTCAACCTGCACACCTACATCTGCGAGCCCGCCGTGCACGGGAGGAGCGCCCTGGGCGGCTACAGCGGCAACGCCGTCAAGCCCATCGCCCTGCGCTTCATATCGGAGCTGGCGCAGAACCCGGCGCTTCGGGGGCTGCACCTGTCCGCGATGGGCGGCGTGGAGACCTGGCAGGACGCGCTGGAGTTCATCCTCCTGGGCGGCGGCTCCATACAGGTCACCACCGCGGTGATGCAGTACGGCTATCGGATCATCGACGATCTGAAGGAAGGGCTGAACCTGTATCTGGCGGAGAAGGGCTTTAAAAGCGTGCGCGAGGCCGTCGGCCTCGGCCTGGAATTCCTCAGCGGGACCACCGACACCCTGGAGCGCGACACGGTGATCTTCCCGAGGTTTGACCGGGAGAAGTGCGTCGGCTGCGGGCGCTGCGCGATCTCCTGCGCCGACGGCGGACACCAGGCGATCCTGTTCGGCGAAGACCGCAAGCCCAGGCTGAACGGCAAAAAGTGCGTGGGCTGCCACCTGTGCCTGCTGGTGTGCCCCCAGCGCGCCATTTCGCCAAGCCGCAAGCGGATCGTGAAGGGATAGCAGAGGGAAGAAGCCTCAGAAAGCCCGGTATGGGATCGACCACGGTCATAAAAGGAGGAAGCTGCTTGAGAACCATGCGACGACTGTCCGCGTTCATCGCGGCGATGCTGGCCGTTATCCTCTGCGGCTCGGCATGCGCACAATCCCCGATCACGCACAAGGAACAGCTGAACCAAGCCGGAATGCGGGTGGGCGTCGGCACGGGCAGCGCGTCCATGCTGATCGCGGAGAAGGAGCTTCCGAACGCCGGGATCGTGTATCTCGACGACACCGCATCGGCTTACGAGGCCGTGGCGCAGGGCAAGCTCGACGCCTATGTCTATGATCGCAGGCAGATGGAGCTGGCGATCGAAAGCGGGCGCACGGGCGTGAGGCTGCTGGACGAGAACATGGACGAGGGCGTGCGCGTCGCGGTGGGCCTCTCGCCGGTGACGAAAATCCCCGATTTTGCCGCGCGGCTGAACGCCTTTATCGCGCAGATGAAGGCGGACGGCACGCTGGACGACATGTATCGGCGCTGGGTGGTGCGCCACGACGAGACCATGCCGCAGATCGACCTTACGCAGGACGCGCAGCTCAGGCTGACGGTGGACACCTCCGGCATCGCACCGCCCTTCAGCTACTATGTGGGCACACAGCTCAGCGGCTATGACATCGAACTGGCCAACCGCTTCGCGGCGTGGCTGGGGGCGAGCCTGACGCTCAAGGTGTACGACTACGGCGCGTCCATCCTCGCGGCGGTCACCGGCGACGTGGATTGCATCATGGCCAACCTGAACGTCACGCCCGAGCGCGCGGAGGCGCTGAGCTTTTCCGATGTGCTGTACACCGAACAGGTCGGCATACTGGTGCGCGGCGACGCGCAGGCGTCCGCGGGCGTCCGCTGGCAGGATTACAACGGAAAGCGCCTGGGCGTGCTGGTCGGTCCGCTGATGGAGGACGCCGCCAAGGCGTATTTCCCCGACAGCGAGTATCTGCTGTACAACAGCTATCCGGATTGCATCACGGCGCTGCTCACCGGAAAGATCGACGCCTACCTGGGGGACGAGCCGGGGCTGAAATCCGTCCACGCGGAACAGCCGGAGATCGACTACATCCACGACCGCATCACCCAGAACAACTACAGCTTCGCCTTCCGGAAGAACGACCCCGACAGCGCCGCGCTGTGCGCGGAGCTGAACGACTTCCTCGCGCGAAGCCGGGCGGACGGCACGATGCAAGAGCTGGACGACATCTGGTTCGGCACGGACGAGGACAGGAAGGTCGTGGACATGTCGGGCCTCACCGGCGCAAACGGCACGATACGGGTCGTCACCACCTCGACGGACGCGCCGTTTTCCTATATCAAGGACGGCAAGAACGTCGGCTATGACATCGATCTCGTCGTGCGCTTCTGCCGCGAGGGGGGCTACGCGCTG
>JAFYBB010000291.1 GCA_017540445.1 Clostridia bacterium
AAAGAACTCGTTCAGGTCGAACTCGTCAAACTCGCCTTCCTTTGCCACACGTACCAATTCGTCTGGCATCTGATAGGTCATCAGCACCATGCGAGGCAACATCTCGTAGGGATTCTCACCTTCTCCTGGAAGAGCCGAGCGGTACGAATGGCGCTGGAGAAGGAAATGAACCTGTCACCGGGACGGTCCTGTTGACAGGAAAAGTTGTCAGTAGGACCGTCCCGGTGACAGCGATGATTGCCTCGATGCCCTGGGTTATCAATTCCGCCCGGAATGCGTCGGCGCGCTTGCTGCTGAAAAAGTCTTACTGAAATAGCACATTGTCGTGCCTTCCGTGATCATTGTTTATTTTGAGCTGACTATACTATAGTCTCCTTGGAAAGATAAGGGGACACGTCGCTTATTACGGTGAATTAAAACATAACTTCGGAGGTGTGGTGTTTCAATGGATCGAATACCTTGTAGTGTTGAAGTTGCATTGACATTACATACCATTTATTGTATACTTAGTTAAGATTGTTTGGAGGAGGCATTGTTAATGTTCAAGCGTTTTGGTGTTCTCGTAATCGTTGGTCTGCTTCTCTGTGCCATTGCAACTTCTTCATGCTCGATGGCGGAGGAATTGAACGTCGATATTAGTGGCATGGGTACAGAAGATTTGCTTAAGCTCAAAACGCAGATTAACGAATCGCTGTTTGCAAACGGTGGGTTGGTAGAACTGCCTTGTGGTGAATATGTTGCAGGACGGGACATCGCAGCCGGTTCTTATGTTATTACAATGCTGCAAAACCGCTATTCTTCTGGAAGTGTCACGGTTACCGTGTATAATTCGCCGGATTCAAAGGTTAAGTATGATAGTGCATATAAAGATTATCAGATCAGGTGGACACTAATTGAAGAAGCTCTTGATAAGGATTCGAGTGTTCAGATTACCGAGCCAGAAGTCTTTGATGCCACTCAGTACTATGCAACGACTACAGATCAGTTATTCCACGCAGGCGAAAGCCTCCGCGTAAACCTGGAAGAAGGCCAAATGCTTTATATTAGTTACAGCGCAGAAGACTTCTTTGCCGTGATCGAAAGAGCTGCTGGCTTGTTTATGGAATAATTGTCACCGGGACGGTCCTATTGACAGGAAAAGCTGTCAATAGGACCGTCCCGGTGACACACTTTAATGCTTCTGTAGTAATTCCCATATTCCAGTACTCCGGATTAACTCTGTATCCTATATCACCCATTCTGGCATTTTGGATATTAAATACCGCAATCATGCCTACCACTTTATTGGATTCTTTCAATACAATTCCCCAATCAAAATCAGGAGAAGGTTTTCTGTTTACCCAAGGGCGGGGATCAATAAACATAAGCTCAGGATTTTTCTCGCTCTTGCTTGCTTTTCTTCCCCAATATGTATAGATTTCCTCTCTCCCAAGCCACTCTTTTAAATCTGCCACATCGTTATCGTTAAGCGTACGAATAATCAATCTGTCAGTTTCAAGAATTGGTTTATCTATCTCATAATCTTTTAACATCGTTTCCTCCGTCAGATCCCGATTCGTCGGACCGAAAGCTGCCATGACGATAGCATGAATCAAAAACACATGTGCACGACCGGTCTCACAGGAAAATTGGCCAGTCGTTCAATATCGCCAGCGTGCCCACCAGGTTCAGGCACAGGCCGAACACCAGCGTGGGCGTCAGCAGGAAGCCCGTCAGGCCCTCATGCCCGTCGTCCAGCATCAATGCCAGGCCCAGCGCGACGGCGGGGATGGCGTCTATGGTGTAGCGCAGGCCCCACTGTATGCCGCCCATGCTGCCGTGGGCGCACAGCGCCAGCAGGTGGACGGACACGCAGACCCCGGCCACCGCCAGCGGGGCGACGGGCAGGGGCGCGCCGCCCCGCCGGCGGCGTATGACGCGCTCGATCAGGCGCACGAAGCCCAGCGCGTAGATGGGGCTGGTGAAGAAGAAGGCGAAGCCCGCCTTCGGGAACAGCAGCCGGCCCTCCGACCATACCGGCAGGCGGAACAGCTTATCCCGGAGGTTTTCGGGGATGTAGCTGAGCGAGAACTGCAGGTGGTCCGGCGAGCGGGTGAACTCCGGCAAATAGTCGTGGCCGAACTGGAAGGGATTGCCGAAGCGCGCGGCGTTCAGCGCCATGTAGGCCAGCCCCACGCAGGCCGGCGCGATCAGCCAGGCCCAGTGCCTCTTCAGCGCGTCGAAGACGGTGAGGCCATTCTTTTTGAACTTGCGGATCAGCAGCACCGCCACCAGCGGCAGGTACACGAAGTTGAACGGGCGGCAGCCCACCGCGCAGGCCAGCCACAGCAGCGGCCATCTGCCGTCCTTCTCCGCGTCGGTGGCGGCGTAGTACAGCGCCGACGCGGTGAACATGAACGCGCAGGTCTGGGCCATCAGCCACACGTCGCCGTTGTAGCCGATTAGCAGGAAGTTGGAGCCGATGGTGGCCAGCAGCGCCCACGCCAGCGCCCTGCGCCTGTCGTCGCAGTACAGCGAGAACAGCCGCAGCAGCTGGATGGCGCCCACCAGGCTCACGGCGGTGGTGATCAGGTATTCGGGCGTGCCGTCCACGCCGAAGAGCGGCACGAAGGGCAGCACGAACAGCGTGGGCAGCGGCGGGAAGCTGACGAAGTATTTGCCCTCGTAGATGGCCAGCTCCAGCCAGGGGTAGTCCTGCCCCAGGTCCAGGTGGCCGGACAGCCAGCGCTTGGCCTGCAGCGCGTAGCTGCAGTAGACCGTGTGCATCCAGGGGGTCTTGTCGGTGAACATCCAGACCGCCGAGTAGGCGGCCAGCAGCGCGAGCATCAGAAGCGCGTAGTCCTTCCAGCGCGCGCGGGCTTCCCGGCTTATCGCAATCATCGCCATCCGCTCCTTGTCGGGGTAGGATCGTTCCCATTATAGCGCGAACGCCCGGGCTTTGCAAGGCGGTCCGCCTTCTTCATTGTGCCGCATTTATTTAACCCTTCCGCGCTTTATCGCGGGCCGCAAATGAATACAATGGATGCGCCGCGTGGGTTCGCGGCGCATCCATTGTATTTCGGAGGATTTCCCATGGTTCGGGACATGACGCACGGCTCCCCGCTGAAGCTGATCGCGGGTTTCTGGTTTCCGATGCTGCTGGGCCAGCTGTTCCAGCAGGTCTACAATCTGGCGGACAGCATCATCGTGGGCCGCTTCGTGGGCGTGAAGGCCTTCGCGGGCATCAGCGCCACCGGCTCGCTGAACTTCATGATCATCGGCTTCCTGCTGGGGCTGTGCTCCGGCTGCGCCATCCCGGTGGCCCAGGCCTTCGGCGAGGGCGACCCCCACAAGATGCGCAAGTACTTCGCCAACGCCATCTACCTGTGCGGGGGCATCGCCGCGGTGATGTCGGTGGTCACGGCGATCCTGACCCGGCCCATACTGCGCTGGATCGGCACGCCCGAGGACATCATGGACGAGGCCTACGGCTACATCGTCTACATCTTCGGCGGCATGAGCGCCATCATGGTGTACAACCTGTCCAGCGGCGTGCTGCGCGCCGTGGGCAACACCCGCACGCCGCTGTACTTCCTGATCCTCAGCTGCGCGGTGAACGTGGCGCTGGATATGCTGTTCGTGGTGGGGCTGGGCATGGGCGTTTCCGGCGCGGCGGTGGCCACCGTGGCGGCCCAGCTGCTCTCCGGCGCGCTGTGCGCCCGGCTGATCTTCAAAAAGTACGACGTGCTGCGCATCCGCGGCGCGGAGTGGCGGCCCGACGCCGCCTGCCTGAAGCGCCTCAGCGCCCTGGGCACGCCCATGGGCCTGCAGTTCTCGATCACCGCCGTCGGCTCGCTGGTCATGCAGACCGCCGTGAACGGCCTGGGCTCCGGGGCCGTGGCCGCCATCGGCGCGGGCAGCAAGGTCTATTCGATATTCTGCTGCCCCTTCGACGCCATCGGCGCCACCATCGCCACCTGGTGCGGCCAGAACATCGGCGCGCAGCGCGTGGACCGGGTGCGCACGGGCGTGCGCGAGTCGCTGCTGGCCATGGGCGCCTACGCCGTCGCGGCGCTGTTCGCGGTGCGGATGCTGGGCGGCGCGCTGGTGGGGCTGTTCATCACCGGCGGCCAGCAGGCCATCGTGGCCGACGCGGTGAAATACCTGAACATGATCGTGTTCTTCTTCGTGCCGCTGATGACCATATTCGTGCTGCGCAACGCGCTGCAGGGGCTGGGCTATTCCCGCATCGCCATGTTCGCCGGCCTATTCGAGATGATCGCCCGCGTGTTCGTGGCCTTCGCACTGGTGCGGCCCTACGGCTTCGACGGCGCGATACTGGCCAACCCCGCCGCGTGGGTCATGGCCGACGTGCTGCTGATCCCCGCCTACCTGCACGCCATACGCCGCCTCCAGCGCGCCAACGCCCCCGCCCCCGCCGTCGGCGCATAGCCCACCCAAAATGGAATAGGGGACGGTTCCTTATTCCACTCAAAAAGTGGAATAAGGAACCGTCCCCTATTCCATTCTTTTTTATTGCCCTTTGCGCCGCATTCTGCTATAATACAGGCACAGAGTACACAAAAGGGAGGCCTGTTTCATGGAAGAGAAGATTCAGCGCATCGGCGTACTGACCAGCGGCGGCGATTCCCCGGGCATGAACGCGGCGGTGCGCGCGGTGGTGCGCACGGCGATCTCCTACGGCATGCAGTGCGTCGGCATCCGCAGGGGCTGGCAGGGGTTGATCAACAGCGACTTCGTCCAGCTGGACGCGGCCAGCGTGGGCCACATCATCTCCCGGGGCGGCACGATACTCTACACCGCCCGCAGCGAGGACTTCATGACCGAAAAGGGCCGCCTGCGGGCGGTGTCCACCTGCAAGATGCTGGGGCTGGACGGCATCGTCGCCATCGGCGGCGACGGCACCTTCCGCGGCGCGCTGGAGCTGTCCCGGCTGGGCGTTCCGGTGGTGGGCATACCGGCCACCATCGACAACGACGTGGGCTGCACCAACTACACCATAGGCTTTGACACGGCCTGCAACACGGCCATCGACTGCATCGACAAGCTGCGCGACACCATGCAGAGCCACGAGCGCTGCTCGGTGGTGGAGGTCATGGGCCGCAACGCCGGGTTCCTGGCGCTGTACGTGGGCATCGCCATCGGCGCCACCGCGGTGCTGGTGCCCGAGCGCCAGCTGGACTTCGAGCGCGACGTGGTCGAGCGCATCCGCAGCGCCCGCCTGGCCGGCAACACCCACTTCATGATCGTGGTGGCCGAGGGCGTGGGCAGCGCCGTGGAGATCGGCAAGCAGATCCACGAGGCCATCGGCATCGAGCCCCGCGTGACGGTGCTCGGCCACATCCAGCGCGGCGGCTCGCCCAGCGCCAGAGACCGCGAGACCGCCACCCGCATGGGCTACTTCGCGGTGCGGGCCTTCCACGAGGGCCGCGGCAACTGCATCATCGGCACCCGCGAGGGCGAAATGGTGGAGCTGCCCATCGAGGAGGCGCTGGCGATGAAGAAGCATCTGCAGATGGACCGCTACCAGGTGCTGGAGACCGTGAGCGTGAGCGTGCCCAGGCCCCGCGCCGACCTGGACGGCTGAGCCCCGGCGGTATTACAGAGATATTAAATGTGTATCAAAAGCGCTTTTTTCTGGACTTCGCCAGCGCGGTGGGCTATAATGGGCCCGTTGGCATGATTCAGAAAAGGAGGCCCTGCCGAATGGAGAACGAGAGCGCCACGCCATTGGAAGACCGCTTTGAAGAGAGCGGACAGGAGATCGCCAACATGGACGAACTCGACTTCATGACCCTGCTGATGGAGAGCAGGATCATCCAGGCGTCCTGACCAACGATACATAAGATAAAGCGCCGTCCGAAAGGGCGGCGCTGTTTTTACAGGTTGTACCTGGTCTTGATGCTGATCTCGGTGAACTCGCTGTAGGCCTCCGGGGCGGTGCTGCCGTTGATGGCGTTGGCCAGTATGTGCAGCGGGCGATAGCCCTGCTCGAAGCCGTTCTGGTCGATCAGAAAGTCCACCACGCCGTCGCGCAGCAGCTGCTCGTTCCGGGGCGTCTGGTCGTAGATGATCACGCTGGGCCGCTTCTCCAGCCGCAGGTTGGCGAAGGCGTCCCGCAGGCCGCTCTGGCCGCTGGAAACAGTGAATATGCCGTTCACGCCGGCGATGTTCAGCATGGCGTTCTCCACGATGCGGCGCACCTCGTCCTCGTTGTCCAGCGAGCTCTGCACCGCCGCGATGGACAGCCCCGGAAACGAGGCCTTCACCTCCTGGGCAAAGCCGTCCACCCGGGCGTTGTTCAGCTGGTTGCTGAAGGTCCCGGTGATCACAAGCACCTTGCCCCGCCCGTGGGTCAGCAGATTCATCAGCCCCGCCGCCGTGCGCCCGCTCTGGCGGTTGTCCATGCCCACGTAGCACAGCCGGGGAATGCCCGGCAGGTCGGAATTGAACATCACCAGCGGCAGGCCGGTCTCCTTCTCCAGGTCGTACAGCCGCTGGCGCACCGCGCCGGTGTCGATGGGCATGATGGCCAGCCCGTCCACGCCCGCCCCGGTGAGCTCGTCGATGAAGCCCAGCTGCTCCCGCTCGTTCAGCGCCACGCTCTCCCGCAGCAATATCTCCACGTCCCACTCCCGCAGCTCCTCCCGGGCGCGGGCGATGCCCCGGTTGATCTCACGCATAAAGCCCGCCCGGCACAGATAGGTGATCACGCCGATGCGTATCCTGCGCCGCGCCGGGGCCGCGGGCTTTTCCGCGCCGCGCCGCGCCAGCCTTTCCACCGGATAGCCCAGCTCCCGCGCCACGCGCAACACGCGCGCCGCCACCTCGGCGTCCACCCGCCCGCGGCCGTGGAGCGCCCGGTCCACCGTGCCCCTGGACACGCCGGCCTGCTCGGCCACGCGCTGCAACGTCGGTTTCATGCCCTCGCCCCCGCGTTTGTATTGGTTTTATGATAACATCAAACCCCTCCCGCTGGCAACCGGGGCGGGCTTCGGCGCCTGTAGAAATTCTGCGTGCCAATTTGCGCACTTTGCCCATAATCCGCGTGCTTATGCGTGCAAATATTCCATTTACACGCACATAGAATGCGTGCATTATATGTGCGGCCACAATTGCACGCATCAAGACGCATCCATGTACAAAATATCGTTTGAATATTGTGCATATTGACTATGGACGAAAGCTTTTGCTTCCCCTATACTGACGGTGAGATCAATGGTTTCACGGGCATGCCGAACGATGAAGTACGCTCCGGCGGCGCGTGAAATGCACGCAGATATGCACACAATTCATAATGCACAGGAGGAAATCATCATGAGCAAGACCATCCGTCTGACCACCGCGCAGGCCATCGTGAAGTTCCTGGATCAGCAGTACGTCTCCCGCGACGGCGTGGAGACCAAGTTCGTCGAAGCGTTCTTCACGCTGTTCGGCCACGGCATCGCCGTGGGCCTGGGCGAGGCGCTGGACAACAACCCCGGCACCATCAAGGTGATGCAGGGCCGCAACGAGCAGGGCATGTGCCACTGCGCCATCGCCTACGCCAAGCAGAACGACCGCATGAAGATCATCCCTTGCGCGTCGTCCATCGGCCCCGGCGCGGCCAACATGGTCACCGCCTGCGGCACGGCCACCGTGAACAACATCCCGCTGCTGGTGTTCCCCTCCGACGCCTACGCCTCCCGCCAGCCCGACCCGGTGCTGCAGCAGATCGAGCAGACCAACTCCCTGGCCATCACCACCAACGACGCCTTCAAGCCCGTCACCAAGTACTGGGACCGCATCGAGCGCCCCGAGCAGCTGATGAGCGCGCTGATCAACGCCATGCGCGTGCTGACCGACCCGGCGGAGGCCGGCGCGGTGGCCATCGCCCTGCCCCAGGACGTGGAGGGCGAATCCTACGACTACCCCGAATCCTTCTTCGTCAAGCGCGTGCACCGCATCACCCGCCCGGTGGCGGTCGCCGAGGAGCTGCAGGACGTGGCCGAGGTCATCATGGCTTCGAAGAAGCCCATCGTGATCGTGGGCGGCGGCGTGCGCTACTCCGAGGCGGGCGAGGCCGTCGAGCGGTTCTGCGAGAAGTTCGGCATCCCCTTCGGCGAGACCCAGGGGGGCAAGAGCGCCTGCAAGTCCAGCCACCCCATGTGCCTGGGCGGCATCGGCGTGACCGGCACCTCGGCCTCCAACAAGATCGCGAAGGACGCCGACTGCGTCATCGGCATCGGCACCCGCATGACCGACTTCACCACCTCCTCCAAGTGGCTGTTCCGCAACGAGGAAGTGAAGTTCGCGGCCATCAACATCAGCCGCTTCCACGCCTACAAGTTTGACGCCGTGAAGGCCGTGGGCGACGCCCGCGAGAGCGTGAAGGCGCTGACCGCGCTGCTGGAGAAGGCCGGCTACCGCGCCGCCTACAGGGGCGAGGTCGAGGCCGCCCGCAAGGAGTGGGACGAGGAGCTGGCGCGCCTGGGCGGCATCGTGTGCGAGGGCGAGGACTTCGAGCCCACCATCACGGCCCGCGACCCGCGCACCATCCCCGAGTTCTACAGGATGTACGGCACGAGCCTCACCCAGACCGCGGCGCTGGCCACGCTGCGCGCCGTGATGGCCCCCGAGGACATCATCGTCTGCGCGGGCGGCTCGCTGCCCAGCGACCTGCAGCGCGTGTGGAAGACCGACCGGCGCGGCGGCTATCACGTGGAGTACGGCTATTCCTGCATGGGCTATGAGATCGGCGCTTCGATGGGCGTGCGCATGGCCGCCCCCGACTGCGAGGAGTACACCGTAGTGGGCGACGCCGGCTTCCAGATGCTGTCCAGCGAGCTGGGCACCATCATGCAGGAGCGGGTCAAGACCAACATACTGGTGTTCGACAACTGCGGCTTCGGCTGCATCAACAACCTCGAAATGACCCACGGCATCGGCTCCCTGGCCACCGAGTTCCGCTACACCGACGGCAAGAAGCCCACCGGCGACCTGATCCGCACCGACTACGCCAAGATCGGCGAGGCCTACGGCATGAAGAGCTACACCTGCAAGTCCGTCGAGGAGCTGGCGGAGGCGCTGAAGGACTCCCGCAAGCAGAAGGTGGCCTGCCTGTTCGACCTGAAGGTGCTGCCCAAGACCATGACCGACGGCTACGGCGCCTGGTGGAACGTGGGCATCGCCACCACCTCCGAAAGCGCCAGCGTGCGCGAAGCCTGCCGCGAGGTCATGGAGCACCGGGAGCAGGCCCGCAAGTACTGATCGCATACCGGACACACCGAACATGGGGAAGGCGCTTCCGCCGGAGGCGCCTTCCTTGAATTTTTTGGAAACCTTCGCGCGGCGGCATGCGTCAAAGGACCGACCACCTGAAAAATTAAAGGAGGTTTTTCCCATGAAGCGCACGTTTGCATTGATGCTCGCCCTGATCCTCTGCCTGGCGCTGGCCGCCGTGCCGGCCATGGCCGAGCCCGAGCTGGTCTGCTACTTTGAGGACGTCGAGCTGCACCTGCCCGCCAGCTGGGCCGGCAGGGTGCTGATGCTCCCCACCATCACCGGCGCGACCTTCTACCAGAAGGACAGCTACAACCGCTTCATGCAGGACGGGCTCGAGGGCGGCGGCTTCCTGTTCAGCCTCGGCGCCTGCGTGAACAACAGCTACCAGGAGCTGCCCAGCTACATCGACCTCGGCTTCAGCGAGCGCAGCGCCATGCACTACTTCCTGGATCTGCCCACCGACTATCCCGCCTACATGGAGGACGACATCCGAGCCGAGTACGACGCCATGCTCGCCCAGGTCCGCGGCATCGCCCAGGGCGCAGTGCTGTACGAATAACGGCCATCCAAAATGGAATAGGGGACGGTTCCTTATTCCACTTTGAAAGTGGAATAAGGAACCGTCCCCTATTCCATTTTTTGTTCCAGCCGAAGCAGCGCGCGCTTGCGCCACAGGCCGCCGCTGTAGCCGGTCAGGCTGCCGTCCGCGCCGATCACCCGGTGGCAGGGCATGATCAGCAGGATCGGGTTGCGCGCCACCGCGCCGCCCACGGCCTGGGCGGACGCTCCCCCGCCCCGCTCCTGCGCCAGGCAGCGGGCCAGCGCGCCGTAGGTGGTGGTTTGACCGTAGGGGATCTCCAGCAGCAGCCCGGCCACACGGTTGCAAAATGCCGTGCCCATCAGGTGCAGCGGCGGCGTGAAGCCGGGGTCCCGCCCCGAGAAGTAGGCGTCCAGCCAGCGCCGGGCGGCGTCGAAGTACGGCGATTCCCCCGCCCCGCTACCGTCGGAGGGCCCGCGGCCCCCGCGCTGCCCGCCGTCCACGAACCACAGCCCGGTCAGGCCCTCATCGTCCGCGGTCAGCAGTATCCGCCCCAGCGGAGAATCATAGCCCTGCCGGTACTCCATGTCCCTTCACCCCCCGTTCTTCATTATATATCCGCCCCGGCGCATTGTCCAGATCGGGCCTCATAATGGCAGAAAATAAAATATAACAGAAAAAATGTAAGAAATACTTGACATTCTGTCTCCTCTGTGCTATAGTATCTCCAGCGGCCGGAAAGAGGGCCGCCCAAGGAAAACGAGGAGGCATACCTATGAACACTTCATTTGCATTTGGAGTTGCGATCGGCCTGATGGTGGTGTTCGCCGCGTGCGCGGCCGTCGCCAAAATGGTCAAGCTGAGAAACGGCAAGCCCGCAAAATACGACGAGCGCCAGCAGGCGGCCCGCGGCAAGGCTTTTACGCTGGCCTATACCACGCTGTTGATCTACCTGGCGGTGTGGATGATCCTGAACGGTCTGGAGATTCCCTTCTTCGCCATGTACACGTCGGTGCTGGTCGGCGTACTGATCTCGGTGGCGGTGTTCGCCGGCTACAGCATCTTCACCGACGCCTACTTCCGCGCGTCGGACAAGCCGACCTCGTGGATCGCGCTGATCGGCGCGATCTCGCTGATGAACCTGGGCATCGGCGCGTGGCACGCGATCAAGGAAACCACGGTGCAGGCCCGCTGGCTGGAGAACGCCAACCTGATGGTGGGCATCATGGGCCTGATCGTGCTGGTCTGCGCGCTGATCAAGCGGGCCATGGACCGTCGAATCGAGGATTGATATGAAAAACCTGAAGCTGAAGGGCGCACGGGCCGGGATGGATCTGAGCCAGCAGCAGCTGGCCGACGCGGTGGGCGTGTCCCGGCAGACCATCAACGCCATCGAAAAGGGCGACTACAACCCCACCATCAAGCTGTGCCTGGCCATCTGCCGCGTGCTGGGCAAGACGCTGGACGAGCTGTTCTGGACCGACGAGGAAACGTGACTTCCCCCACAACACATCGCCGCCATGTCGCGAGGCATGGCGGCGATGTGTTATAGTGCTTCCCGGCTCAGCCGGTTCAGCTCCGACTCCGCCAGCGCGGCGAAGAACCGCGCGGCGGGCATCAGCGCCGCCGGGTCGGCGGTGAAGCGGGGGTGGTGGTTGTCGTAACCGCCGCCCGTGCCCACGCGAATGAACGCGCCCGGGGCGATGGACAGATAGCCGCCGAAGTCCTCCGCGCCCATCGACGGCGGATTCTCCCTGACGCAAAGCCCCATGCCCCGGGCCAGGTCGGCCGCGCGCCGGCATACGTCCGCGTCGTTGACCACGGGGCTCGGGCCGCGCTCGTATTCGACCTCCGCCTCGCAGCCGTGGGCGCGGGCGGTGGCGACCACCAGCGCCTCCAGCCGCCGCTGCACGTCGCCGCGCACCGCCTCGGTCATGCTGCGCACGGTGCCCTCCAAAAGGGCGGTCTCCGGGGTGACGTTCCAGGTGTTGCCCGCCTCGACGCGGGTGATGGTGACCACGGCGCTGTCGAAGGGGCTGACGGTCCGGCTGACGATGGTCTGGGCGGCGACAATGACATTGCCCAGCGCCGGGATCGGGTCGACGCCCAGCTCCGGATGTCCGGCGTGGCAGCCCTTGCCCCGCAGCCGCACGCAGAACCGGTCCGCCGCCGCCATGACCGGACCCGGGCGTATGCCCACCGTCCCCGGCGCGTACCAGGGATAGGTGTGCATGGCGTAGAACAGCCGCACGTCGTTCAGCAGGCCCGTGTCGATCATCATGGCCGAGCCCAGGTTCAGCTCCTCGGCGGGCTGGAAGATCACCTTCACCGCGCCGGGCAGCGCGTCCTCCCGCGCCTTCAGCAGCGCCGCCGCGCCAAGCACGCAGGCCGTGTGAAAATCGTGGCCGCAGGCGTGCATCAGCCCGTCGCATTCCGAGGCGTAGGGCAGGCCGGTCTCCTCCCGCACCGGGAGGGCGTCGATGTCGGCGCGCAGCGCCACCACCGGCCCGCCGGACGCACCGATCTGCGCCAGCGCGCCGGTGTTCAGCCCCGTGGGCAGCCGCCGTATGCCGAATTCGTCCAGCGCGCCCTCCAGGTACGCCGTGGTCCGGCGCTCCTTCAGGCCAAGCTCGGGGTGCCGGTGCAGCCACTTGAAAATGTCGATCAAACGTCTCTCATCCATAATCCGCTCTCCCGGGGCGATTGATTCCGCACGCCATGGGGGCGCCGCCGGGCCTCGCCACCATATTACCCAAATCTCCGGCGCGTGTCAACCGTGTCCGTCATATTGACCCTTTTCAACAGCGCCCGTTTGTGGTATACTCTTCCAAAAAGCGAAACCAGGAGCTCAGGGAAAGGAGTGCCCGCCATGCGGATATCGCAGCTGCTCAGGCGCGACGGCGTCACGTTCTCACTGGAGGTTTTCCCGCCGAAGACCTCCGACAAATACACCCAGACCGCCGCCGCGGCCAAGGAGATCGCCGCGCTGAAGCCCGACTTCATGTCCGTGACCTACGGCGCGGGCGGCGGCACCGGCGCGTTCACCGCCAGCATCGCCAGCGAAATCCAGGCCCAGTTCGGCGTGCCCACGCTGGCGCACCTCACCTGCGTGTCCTCCAGCCGGGAATACGTGCTGGGCATGCTAAAGACCTACCGGGAGAAGGGCATCGAGAACATACTGGCGCTCCGGGGCGACCGGCCCGCGGACGGAGCGGTGTCCACCGATTACAAGTACGCCGTGGAGCTGATCCGCGACATCCGCGCCCACGGCGACTTCTGCATCGGCGGGGCCTGCTACCCGGAGGGCCACGTGGAGTGCGCCCACAAGCGCGACGACATCCGCCACCTGAAGGAAAAGGTGGACGCGGGGCTGGACTTTCTGACCACCCAGATGTTCTTCAACAACGACATTTTCTACAACTTCCTGTACCGCGTGCGGGAGGTGGGCATCGACATACCGGTCATCGCGGGCATCATGCCCATCACCGGCGCGCGCCAGCTGTCCCGAAGCGTGGCCATGTCCGGCACCGAGGTGCCCCAGCGCTTCCGCGCC
>JAFYBB010000292.1 GCA_017540445.1 Clostridia bacterium
GCTTGCAATCCGACAGGGTGCTCAAAAAGCGGCGGTAGTCCTCGTCGTCCCGGAAGATGTCCTGTCGATTGATGCCCCTCAGCATCACGTGATAGGTGTCCGTTGCGCTTCTTCTTCTTGCACATCTTGGCATGGATTTACCTTCTCTCTCGTATGAAGTGGAATAGGGGGACGGTTCCTTATTCCGTTTTCATCGGCCAAATGTGGAATAAGGAACCGTCCCCTATTCCGTTTTCGTCAACCAAATGTGGAATGAGGAACCGTCCCTCATTCCGTTTCCGAAGGAGGAGGGCTGCCGGGCGGCAGTCCTCCTGAGGGGGCGTATGTGGATCAGTCGCCGAAGCTGATGCCGAGCATCTTGGCTTCCTTGATGATGGAGGCGTCGGGGTCGACCATCTTCAGCTTGCCGGCCACGTCCTTCAGCGAGACCTTCACGATCTCGCGGTTCTTGTAGCCCACCATGAAGCCGAACTCCTTCTTCAGAATCAGCTTGCCGGCCTCGCTGCCCAGGCGGCTGGCGAACACGCGGTCGTAGGGGCAGGGCGAGCCGCCGCGCTGGGTGTGGCCGGGCACGGTCACGCGCACGTCGTAGCCGGTCTTCTTGGTCAGCTTCGCGGCGATCTCGTAGGAGACGGACGGGTAGGGGCTCTCGGCCTGCTTCTTGGCCAGCTCCTTCTTGGACAGCTTCGCGTCCTTCTTGGAGATCGCGCCTTCGGCCACGGCCAGTATCGTGAAGCTGGCGCCGCGGTCGTGGCGCTCCTTGATCTTGTCGGCGATCTTGTCGATGTCGTAGGGGATCTCGGGGATCAGTATGATGTCCGCGCCGCCGGCCATGCCCGCGTTCAGCGGCAGCCAGCCCACCTTGTGGCCCATGATCTCCACGATGAAGATGCGGCCGTGGCTGGCGGCGGTGGTGTGGATCATGTCGATGCAGTCGGTGGCGATGTCCACGGCGCTCTGGAAGCCGAAGGTCATGTCCGTGCCCCACAGGTCATTGTCGATGGTCTTGGGCAGCGTCACCACGTTCAGGCCCTGCTCGCTCAAGAGGTTGGCCGTCTTGTGGGTGCCGTTGCCGCCCAGGATCACCAGGCAGTCCAGCTGCAGCTTGTAGTAGGTCTGCTTCATGGCGGCCACCTTGTCGATGCCGTCCTCCTCGATCACCTCGATCGTCTTGAACGGGGTGCGGCTGGAGCCCAGGAATGTGCCGCCCTTGGTGAGTATGCCGGAGAAATCGTCGTAGGTCAGCAGGCGGAAGCGGCCGTGAATCAGGCCCTGGTAGCCGTTCAGGAAGCCGTAGATTTCCACGTCCTCACCCGAGTTGTACAGGGTTTTCGCGACGCCGCGCATGGCCGCGTTCAGGGCCTGACAGTCGCCGCCGGAGGTCAGCATACCGATGCGAATCATGAAGACACCTCTTTCTGTATATTCGTCGCGGGGTGAAAAAGCAACATGGCTTTAACATATTATAGCGCCTTTATTTCACTCTGACAAGACCCCGGGAAGGAAAAGTGTTGCCCGATGCCGCGCGGAGTGATATAATGGAAGTGACACCCATCAAAGGAGGAATTGTCCATGTCCGATGTCTACGCCGCGTCCGCGGGGCGCTATGAAGGCATGATCTACAACCGCGTGGGGCGCAGCGGGCTGAAGTTCCCGGCCATCACGCTGGGCTTCTGGCACAACTTCGGCTCCAACGGCAATTACGACACGATGAAGGCCATGTGCCGCACGGCCTTCGACCACGGCATCACCCAGTTCGACCTGGCCAACAACTACGGCCCGGTGTACGGCAGCGCCGAGGCGAACGCGGGCCGCATCCTTCGGGAGGACTTCGGCCCCTACCGGGACGAGCTGGTCATCACGTCGAAGGCGGGCTACGACATGTGGGCGGGCCCCTACGGCGACTGGGGCAGCCGGAAGTACCTGGTGGCCAGCTGCGACCAGAGCCTAAAGCGCCTGGGGCTCTCCTATGTGGACATATTCTACCACCACCGCATGGACCCCGAGACCCCGCTGGAGGAGACGATGGAGGCGCTGGACTTCATCGTCAAGAGCGGCCGGGCGCTGTACGCGGCCATCTCCAACTACGACCGGGAGACCGCCGCCCGGGCCCAGGCGATCATGCGCGAGCTGCACTGCCCGCTCATCGTGAACCAGCGGCGCTATTCGATGTTCGACCGGGGCATCGAGAACGACGGCGTGAAGGCCTGGAGCCGTGAGAACGGCATGGGCATCATCGCGTTCAGCCCGCTGGCCCAGGGGCTGCTGACCGACCGCTACCTGAACGGCGTGCCGGCGGACAGCCGCATCGGCCGGGACGGGCGCTTCCTGAACCGGAGCAGCCTGACCGACGAGCGCCTTGAACAGATCCGCGCGCTGAACGACATGGCCCGCGAACGCGGCCAGTCGCTGGCGCAGATGGCGCTTTCATGGGTGCTGCGGGACGGCGACGTGTGCTCGGTGCTGATCGGCGCGTCCAGGCCCCAGCAGATCCTGGACAACCTGGGGGCGCTGGATAACCTGACCTTTACCGACGAGGAGCTTCGCCGCGTGGACGAGATCTGCGGCGTTTCACGAAAGGAAGGATGAACATGAAGAAGATCGCTGCGCTGTTGATCGCGGCGCTGCTGCTGGCGCTGGCCGCGCCGGCGCTGGCCGCCGAGGTGCTGGAGGTGGACGAGCCCTACCTGATGTACGCCGTACAGGACGACGTGAAGGTGTACGCCAAGCACAGCACCAAGTCCGACGAGCTGAAGAAGCTGAAGTACAACGAGGAGATCACCGTGGAATGGGAGACCGACGACGACAAGTGGTGCGCCTTCACGTTCACGGACAGGAAGACCAGGAAGGACAGGACCGGCTGGGTCCTGCGCAAGTACCTCACCGAAACGCCGCTGTGCGACCACGATTGGACGATGTGGTCCATGACGGTGGAGCCCACCTGCATCAGCAAGGGCGAGCGCACCCGCTACTGCAAGCTGTGCGGGCTGACCGAGTCCGAGGAAGTGGACACGATCAGCCACGAATTCGGCGACTGGCGGGTGATCGACGAGCCCTCCTGCCTGGAAGAGGGCGAGAAGAAGCGCGTCTGCAAGGTCTGCGGCGAGACGGAGTACAAGGTCATCAAGAAGCTGCCCCACGAGTACGACGACTGGACCGTGGTGCGGGACCCCACCTGTACGAAGGCGGGCCTGCAGGTCCGCGTCTGCGTGATCTGCGACCACGAGGACGAGGAGGAGATCGAGAAGCTGCCCCACGAATTTGGCGACTGGGTGGAGACGGTCGCGCCCAGCTGCATCGCCGAGGGCGAGCAGGTGCGGGAGTGCGAGGTCTGCGGCTACCAGGACGTGGAGGTGCTGGAGAAGCTGCCCCACCGCTACGGCGCCTGGGAGGTCCGCGTGAAGACCACCGACCACTCCGCGGGCAAGCGGGCGAAGGTGTGCCAGGTCTGCGGCGACATGGTGCAGGAGTCCTTCGACCCGGAGGGCACGCTGCGCAAGGGCGCCCGGGGCAGCGCCGTGCGAGAGATCCAGCAGCTGCTGGCCGACCAGGGCTACCTGAGCGCCGGCGGCGTGGACGGCAGCTACGGCGGCGGCACCGAGCGCGCGCTGATGATGTTCCAGAAGGACCAGGGCCTGAACCCGGACGGCATCGCCTGGCCCCAGACCCAGAAGCGCCTGCACCACGAGTTCGGCGAGTGGCAGACCGAGACGCCGCTGACCCGCGCCACGGACGGCGTTCGGGTGCGCGTGTGCAGGGACTGCGGCTATGAGCAGCGCGAGGTCGTGCCCGCGGGCGAGCCGCTGGAGCGCTGGAGCCGGGGCGAGGGCGTGCGCACCGTGCAGAAGATGCTGGCCGAGCTGGGCTACAGCGCCGGCACGGCGGACGGCGTGTACGGCCCGAAGCTGGACGCCGCCTTCGGGGCCTTCGCGGCCAACGAGGGCCTGCCCTTCATCGACGGCCGCCTGATGCCCGCCGACCTGGACGCGCTGGTCAACGCCTGGATCCAGGGCATGGGCGACAAGTGGATGGGCGCGGGCGACCGCACCTCGCCGGTGAATTTGATGCTCACCATCACCCCCGCCGAGGGCGAGGACGGCTCCGGCGACATGCGCGTTTTCGACATGAAGCTGACCAATCTGGGCAGCCGGACGTGCCGCTTCGACGCGCTGCTGGTGGGCTTTGGCGACGGCCACGACTTCACCCATGACAACATCGCCGTGATCGTGGACGGCTTCGAGCTGCGCGCCAACGGCACCAATACCATGACCGGCCGATTCAGCGTGGCCGACGCCTGGGGCGAGGGCGCGCTGAACGTGTGCGCCATCGCCACGCTGGAGCGCACCGGCGAGCACTGGCTCAGCAACGTGCGCGTGTTTGAGGAGAGCGAATGACCTTCCCGCCGGGCGGGGAAATGGGATGGACGATATGGACTATATTCATGAGCTGCGCCGGGTCATCGGGCCGAGGAAGATCATACTGAACTGCGCCGGGGCGCTGATCATCCGGGACGGGAAGATACTGTTCCAGCGCCGCACCGACAACGGCAAGTGGGGCCTGATCGGCGGCCTGGTGGAGATGAACGAGACCTATGAGGAGGCCGCGCTGCGCGAGGTCCGGGAGGAGACCGGGCTTGAAGTGCGGCTGGACAGCTTCCTGGGCATATTCCACAACCACGACATGGTCTGGGCCAACGGCGACGCCGCCCACGTGATCTCCGCGATGTACACGGCTTGCATCGTCCGCGGCGAGCCCAGGATCGACGAGGAGTCCTACGAGCTCCGCTTCTTCGGCCCGGACGAGCTCCCGGAGCTGTTCGCGGAGGACCACATCGCGGCGCTGAAGGCCTACTTCGACGGCGTGCGCTATCCGGTGCCGCGGGAGAACCGGTACCGCGGGCAATGACGGGGCCGTGACCGCGAACAGAAGCGGAACAAGGGCGCTCAGGCGGTCGGTACGCACGGCGACATCCGCTGAATCAGAGCATACCAAGGACCAATCCGGAAAGCAGGGCAGATCATGATGAAGCAATACGAGTTCACCCGGGATCAGCGGATGTTCATCGAGGGAATGCGACAGCCCTTCGTCGTATGTCAGATCATGGGCAGGCGGGTGGCGGCGCTCGCCGTATCCGATGGGTTTTGCGAGCTCTTCGGCTATCGGGACCGGGCGCAGGCCTATGCCGACATGAGTCAGAACATGTACAAGGCCGTGCATCCGGACGACGCCGCGCGGTTTACCAGCGCGCTTTTGCAGTTTGTGACCGAGGACAGCCGGCTCGAGATCATCTACCGAACGAAGAAGATCGACAAATCCGGATATATGGTCATCCACCTGGCCGGCGAGCATGTGTATACGGAGGACGGCGCGCACCTGGCCCACATCTGGTATACGGAGGAGGGCGACTCCAACGACGGGACCGGAACGGGGCTCAACAGCACCCTGAACCGGGCGCTGCACGAGGGGAGCATCGTCCAGGCCAACCGCTACGACACCCTGACCGGGCTTCCGAGCATGTCGTATTTCTTTGAAATGGCGGAAAACGGCAGGCGGGCGATGCTGGACCAGGGGGAGCAGCCGGCGTTTCTGTACATTGACCTCAGCGGCATGAAGCACTACAACCACAAGTACGGATTCGCCGAGGGCGACAAGCTGCTGCAGTCGTTTTCGACGCTGCTGAGCAACATCTTCCACACGGAGAACTGCTGCCATGTGAGCGCCGACAGCTTTGCCGCCATCGCGGACGAGGGCAAGCTCGAGGCACTGCTCGGCCGCCTGTTTCAGGAATGGCGGCAGATGAACGTGCGGCAGCATCTGCCGGTCTGCGTGGGCGTCTATCCGAACCGGATCGAAGTGGTTCCCGCGGGCATGGCCTATGACCGGGCGAAGATCGCGTGCGACGCGCTCAAGGGCACCTATTCCTCGTCCTATAAGTATTTCAGCACCGACCTGAACGAGGAGTTTGAAAAGAAGCAGTACATCCTCGAAAACTTCGACAGGGCACTCTCGGAGGGGTGGATACAGGTCTACTACCAGCCGATCATGCGGGCCATCAGCAAGAAGGTCTGCAACGACGAGGCGCTGGCCCGGTGGATCGATCCCGTCAAGGGCTTTCTGTCCCCGGCGGATTTCATCCCCCACCTGGAGGACGCCGGCCTGATCTACAAGCTGGACCTGTACGTGCTCGACCGGGTTCTGGAGAACATCCGCGAACAGGAGGCGGGAGGCCTGTACATCGTGCCGCACTCCATCAACCTCTCCCGCTCCGACTTCGTTGCCTGCGACATCGTGGAGGAGATCCGAAGGCGCGTGGACGCCGCGGGCGTCGGCCGGGACAAGATCAGCATCGAGATCACCGAGAGCGTGATCGGCAGCGACTTTGATTTCATGAAGGCGCAGGTCCAGCGCTTCCAGGCGCTGGGCTTCCCCGTGTGGATGGACGACTTCGGCAGCGGATACTCGTCGCTGGACGTGCTGCAGAGCATCAAGTTCGACCTGCTCAAATTCGACATGAATTTCATGCGCCGGCTGGACGAGAGCAGCGACGGGCGCATCATACTGACCGAGCTGATGAAGATGGCCCTGTCGCTGGGCGTGGACACGGTCTGCGAGGGCGTGGAGACGGAGGAGCAATCGCGGTTTTTGCAGGAGATCGGCTGCTCCAAGCTGCAGGGGTTCTTCTTCGGCAAGCCCGAATCCTTCCAGACCCTGATCAAGTGGCACCTGGCGCACAAGGCGGACGGCTACGAGAACCCCGAAGAGTCCGCGTACTACGAGTCGATCTGCGGCCTGAACCTGTACGACGTGAGCGTCATCGCCCGCGAGGAGAAGACGTCGCTTCAAAACGCCTATACCACGCTGCCGATGGCCATCATCGAGATCAAGGGCGACTGCTCGCGCTTTGCGCGCACCAACCAGTCCTACCGCGACTTCTTCAAGCGTTTCTTCGGAAGCGACCCGACGAGCGTCGGCGCACAGTTTGTCCGCTACAACGCGGCCTTCATGAACAACATCGTCAAGACCTGCTGCGAGCAGGGGCTGCGCGCCTTCTACGATGAAAAGATGCCGGACGGCTCGATCGTGCACTCCTTCGCCCGCCGGATCGACATCAACCCGGTCACGGGCAACATCGCCGTCGCCATCGCCGTGCTGTCCATCCGCGAGCCCAACGAGAGCCTGCTGTTCGAGCAGATCCTGTCCGTGATCGAGCAGTTTGGCGAGCACATGCCCGGCGGCTTCTTCATCTACAGGGCGGACGAGAGCGGGCAATTGCTGTACGCCAACCGGGCCGTCTGCGACATATTCGGCTGCGACAGCCTGGAGGACTTCAAGGCCCTGACCGGCTTCACCTTCCGGGGCATGGTGCATCCGGACGACTACGAGAAGATCAACGCCTCGATCGAGGATCAGGTGCGCAGGAGCCGTTCCGATCTCGATTTTGTCGAGTACCGGATCATCCGCAAGGACGGCCAGGTCCGCTGGATCGACGACTACGGCCACTACATCGAGTACGACGACTACAACGGCCTGTACTATGTGTTCATCTCCGACGCCACCGACAAGCATGAGCAGGCGGAATCGGACAAGGCCCTGCACTCCGCCGTCATCGAGGCGCTGACCCGGGCCTACGATTCGGTCTGGCTCATCAGAGACGTCGAGACCCAGCGGTTTGAGCTGGTCCGCGTCGACAAGGAAATGGAGCACCTCATGCCGGCCAACATCGCCGCGAAGATCGAAAAGTTCTCCCAGGCCTTCGCCTTCTATTCCAGGTTGGTGTTCGAGGAGGACCAACAGCGGTTCCTGGACTCGGTCGCGCCCCAGGCCATCCTCCGCAACACCGGGGACCGGCCGATCTACTCCGTGCCCTTCCGCCGGGTGTTTGAAGACGGCGTCCGGCACTACCGGGTGGAGTTTGCCAGGATCGA
>JAFYBB010000293.1 GCA_017540445.1 Clostridia bacterium
GCCGACAGCATCCGGGAGCTTTCCGCCGTTCTCGTTGATGATCTTGACGAATTCCTGAGGCACAGAGGATGCGCCGTGCAGGACGATCGGGAAGCCGGGCAGACGCTTGGAGACCTCCTCCAGGATGTCGAAGCGCAGCGGCGGGGGCACCAGGATGCCCTTCGCGTCGCGGGTGCACTGGTCGGCGGTGAACTTGTAGGCGCCGTGGCTGGTGCCGATGGCGATGGCCAGGGAATCGACGCCGGTGCGGGTCACGAAGTCCTCGACCTCCTCGGGACGGGTGTAGGAGGAATCCTCGGCGGACACGTTGACCTCGTCCTCGACGCCGGCCAGGGTGCCCAGCTCGGCCTCGACGACCACGCCGTGGTCGTGGGCGTACTCGACGACCTGCTTGGTGATCTTGATGTTCTCCTCGATGGGCAGGCCGCTCTTGTCGATCATGACGGAGGTGAAGCCGCCGTCGATGCAGCTCTTGCACAGCTCGAAGGAATCGCCGTGGTCCAGGTGGACGACGATGGGCAGGTCGAAGCCCGCGGTCTGCTCGGCGTCCTGGATGGCGGCCTCGATCAGCTTCATCAGGTACACGTGCTTGGCGTAGGCGCGGGCGCCCTTGGAAACCTGCAGGATCAGCGGAGCGCGCTTTTCGATGGCGGCTTCGGTGATGCCCTGGATGATCTCCATGTTGTTGACATTGAAAGCGCCGATGGCGTAGCCGCCGTCGTAAGCCTTCCTGAACATTTCTTTGGAAGTAACAAGGGCCATACGAAACACTCCTTTTCAAATTAGGCTGATGTAATTATACCAGTACCCGCCGATAAAATCAAGCGGAACTTTATCCGGGAAGTATAACATCCGGCTCACGCCCCGCTGGACAGCGGGTCATGGGCGCTCAGCGCGGCGCGGATGATCCTGGCCGCGCTCGCGTCCAGGGCCTGGCGGGGCAGGAACTGCCCGTTCTCGCCGCGCAGGGCCTCCAGGATCTCCCGGCGGTCGCTGGGCGCGCCGGGCATCACCAGGTCGTTGCCGGCGCGGATGCACTTGGCGGCGGAGGAGCCGTGGCCGCCGTTGGTGGTGGTCCAGTCGGTCATGATGAAGCCGTCGAAGCCCCATTCCTGCCGGGCCACGGTGGTGCACAGGTCGCGGCTGTTGGCGGCGTGCACGCCGTTGACGCGGTTGTACGAGGTCATGATCGAGGCCGGGCGGGCGGTTTTCACCGCGATCTCAAAGCCCTTCAGGTAGATTTCGCGCAGGGCGCGCTCGGAGATCACCGCGGTCACATGGAAGCGGTTGTCCTCCTGGTTGTTGCAGGCGTAGTGCTTGATGCACACGCCCACGCCCGGCGCGCGCTGCACGCCCCGGGTGATGGCCGCCGCCATCAGCCCCGAGATCAGCGGGTCCTCGGAGTAGTATTCAAAGTTCCGCCCGCACAGGGGGTTGCGGTGGATGTTCATGCCCGGGGCCAGCCAGACGGCCACGCCGAAGGCGCGCATCTCGCCGGCGATCATGTCGCCGACCTCCTCCAGCAGCGCCGGGTCGAAGCTCTGGGCCAGCAGCGTGCCCACCGGGATCGCCGTGGCGAACTGGTAGCGGCTCTCGGCGCCCGCGTGCAGCGCCAGCTTGCCGAAGAACCGGTTCTCCATGACCTCGAAGCGGCTCAGCGCGTAGATGCGGCCGCTGTCCGGTTCGATCTCGTAGCGCTGCTGCAGCCGCAGGCCCGCGGGGCCGTCGGCCAGCACCATGCCGGGCACGCCGTGATTCGGGAACGCGGCGGTCTCGCCGGCCGCGCCGGGCACCGACCGGGCCGCGCCGCCGATCTCGTCGTTGGACTGGTCCCGGCTCGCGCCCACCACCAGCCGCGCCTTCTCCTCGTCGGTCATCTGCCGGGCGATCTGCATCGCGCGGTCCTCCGGTTCGCCCGCGGGGGCGGCGGGTCGCGCGTTCGCCCGGGCCAGCGCCTCGGCGGCCCCGTCGACGGCGATCACGGGCAGGTCCGCGGCCTGGGCCTCCAGCGCCGCCCGGGCCGCGCCGTCCGGCTTCAGCTCCCGCAGGGCGTCCAGCAGCTCGCACACGTTGCTCAGCTGCCGCACCGGCACGGTCTTTCCCAGGCGCAGCCGGTACTCGGGCCGGGCGTCCCGCGCGTCGAAGCCGGGCATGAGGATGTAGTCCCCCGCCTGCATGAACCAGGCCGCGTGCCCGGCGCGCCAGGAGGCCAGGGCCTCCAGGTCAAAGCGCAGGCTCAGCGTCTCGGCCGCGCCGGGATTGAGCGTCCCCGTCTTGCCGAAGGCCACCAGGCGCTTCAGCTCCATCGGCTGCCCGGCGTCCGGGCAGGAAGCGTACAGCTGCACCACCTGCCGCCCCGGCACCGCGCCGGTGTTGACGACCTCCACGTCGGCGCAGATCTGCGCGCCCTCCACGCGCACGCCCTTCAGCGCCCGGGTGAAGGTGGTGTAGGACAGGCCGTAGCCGAAGGGATAGCGGGGCTCGACCGAGAAGGTGTCGAAGTAGCGGTAGCCCACGAATATGCCGTCCTCGTAGTATTCCTCGATGGTGTTGCCGTTGCGGTGCGAGAACCCGGCGCTGGAGGGATAGTCCTCGTAGCGGCGGGCCCAGGTGTCCGTCAGGCGGCCGCTGAAGTTGACCTTGCCGCTCAGAAGGTCCGCCACGGCGCTGCCGCCCTCCGCGCCCGCCTGGGACATCAGCACCAGCGCGGCAATGGGGAGCTCGTCCATGAAGCCCAGGTCGATGATCCCGCCCGTGTTCAGCAGCACCGCCACCGGGCGGCCCACGGCGCACAGCCCGGCCAGCTCCCGGCGCTCGGCGTCGGAAAGGTAGTAGTCGCCCGGCGCGTCCCGCCGGTCCAGGCCCTCGCCGGAGTTCCGGGACAGCACGTAGACGATGGCGTCCGCCGCCTCGCAGGCCGCCCGGGGCATGGGCAGCGCCTCCGGCAGCTCGGGCGACAGGCGCGCGTGGGCCAGGTACATCTTCATGAAATCCCGCTCCGGCCCGGCCTCGGCGTAGATCGCGTCCTGCCACGCCGCGCGGGCGCGGTCGTAGGCGGCGTCGAATTCGTCCAGCCAGGCGGCGTTGACGATGTCAAAGCCGGCGGCCCGAAGGCCCGCCTCCACCGATACGGTGTCGCGGCTGTTCACGTCGCCGCTGCCGGTGCCGCCCTTGATCGTGTGCCGCGCGCCGATGCCGAACAGCGCCAGCCGCGCGCCGGGCTTCAACGGCAGCGTGCCGTCGTTTTCGAGCAGCACCATGCCCTGGGCGGCGGCCCTGCGCGACAGCGCGCGCCCAAAGGCCTCCCGCGGGCTCACCTGCAAATCCGTCTGTCCGGGATAGAATGTGCGTTTGCTGTTCATCGGATCGCCTTCCTTTCAATGATCGTATCGTTCAGCGTGCAGATGCTCAAACCGCGCGTCCACGTCCGCCCGCGTCCAACCGCCGCCGGTGGCGCCCACGGTCTCGACGCACAGCGACGCCGCCGCGTTGGCGTAGCGGCCGCAGTCGGCGAAGGGCCGGCCCTCCAACAGCGCCGCGATGAAGGCCGCGGCAAAGGTGTCGCCCGCGCCGGTGGTGTCCACGCAGCGCGCGACGGGATATGCGGGAATCCGCACGCGCTCCCCTGCCGACTTCAGCAGGCAGCCCTCCCCGCCCAGCTTCAGCGCCACGTGCCCAACGCCGCAGGCCAGCAGCGCGTCGGCGCAGGCGTCGGGGTCGCGCTCGCCGGTGAGCAGGGCGGCCTCGTCCATATTCGGAAAGAAATAGTCCAACCGGGAGAGCGCCGGGCCCGCCTCCTTCAGGGTCTCGCCCTGCTTGCGCCGGGTGGCGTCCGCACAGAGGATCATGCCCCGCGCCTTCAGCGCGTCGAACAGCGCCGCCGCGTCCTGAAGCGTCAGCGCCGTGGACACGAACAGGCTGGCCAGGCAGGCCACGCGGGCCCGCGCCAGGGCGGGCATCTCCAGCGCCGGCATTATGTGCTTCAGCGCCAGCCGGCGCAGGCTGCCGTTGACATTGGTGATGAAGCGGCGCTCGCCATCCTCCCCCACCAGCACCACGTTGACGCCGGTGTCCAGGCCCGCCTCCCGGGCGACGCCGTCGACGTTCACCCCGGCCGCCTCCAGGCGCTTCACCAGGTAGTCCCCCGCCGCGTCCCGGCCCACCACGCTGACCAGCGCCGGCGCGCGGCCCAGCCGGGCCAGCACCACGGCCTCGTTCAGCGCGTCGCCGCCCGGCTGCAGGGCGATGCGCTCCAGCGACGTCGACGGCGCGTCGAACACCGCCGCGCTCACCGGCGCGAGGGGCACGTCCACGATGCCCGCGCCGATCAGCAGCACCTCCGGGCCGTTCATGGCAACGCCTCCTTTATCCGCCCCCGAAGCCGCAATCACCCGAGTCATGGGGACGGTTCTCCTGACTCATTATCTCCTTTGGACGATGTTGCGAGTCATGGGGACGGTTCTCCTGACTCATTATGCCCTTTGGACGATGTTGCGGCTGATGCCCGTCAGCCGCTCGATCTGCCGCACCCGAGTCATGGGGACGGTTCTCCTGACTCATTATGCCCTTTGGACGATGTTGCGGCTGATGCCCGTCAGCCGCTCGATCTGCCGCACCGACAAGCCCTTCTGTTTCAACTGCTGAAGCGCGGCGTTGCGCTGCTGACGGTCCATGCCCTGCAGGGCCGTTCCGCTGGAGAATCCAAGGCACTCCTGAATGACCGCCCTTGCCCAACGATCGCTTCTCGGCACCATGTCGCAGTCGAGACACTTATCGTCGTTGGATTCCGCAATGAAGGCGATATAGCGCTCGCCATCGCCCAACAGATCCTGGAGTATCCGGGTATCGAGAAAGGTTGACGGGCTTGCGAACAACGCATAGCTGCTCCACGGGTAATCCCGCGCCGCACATATACCGGCTTTCAGCGGATTGTTCAGGATGTAGCGAACCACCGTGAGCAAATGGGCATCATCCTTGATGGCCTCGCTCAGATATCGATCCTGAAACAGATGACCCACGCGCTCGTACTTCTTATTGAAATAGCCGGAATAGCTCACGCCCAGCTTCTTCATCAGAATCGGAACCTGTTCTTTCTCATCATGCACCAACAGGTGTACATGGTTCTCCATCAAACAATAGGCACAGACGGCAATTCCGGTCTCTCTGCAGAAACGGCGCAGAATTGACAGGTAGAATTCGTAGTCCTCGTCTTCCTCGAAGAGTGCCTGCCGCCCGATTCCCCGGGCAATCAAATGCATATAACCGCTTTCGCTGAATTCTCTGGCCTGTCGCGGCATGATCATATCCCTCCATTCTGCATGGATACCATGAAATGAGTATATCATAAGCGGATAGATGAGTCAAGAGAACCGTCCCCATGACTCATGAAATGAGTATATCATAAGCGGATAGATGAGTCAAGAGAACCGTCCCCATGACTCACGATGCCGCCAAAACAATTAACCCAATCAGCCGCCCCGTGTGATTGACACGCGCTTTCGGGAAATACTACAATATAGGTTGTGATTTTTACGCGGAGGGGAATCGTCATGCGCGGTCCGATTTGATGCCCGGCTTCGGAATACGGAATTGAAACGAGATCAGGAGGAATAGCTATGAATCATCCCGAGCTTCAGGCTGAGGTGGCGCGCAGGCGCACCTTCGCCATCATTTCCCACCCCGACGCCGGCAAGACCACGCTGACGGAAAAGCTGCTGCTCTACGGCGGAGCCATCCGCCTGGCGGGCAGCGTGAAGGCCCGCAAGACCGCCCGGCACGCCACCAGTGACTGGATGGAGATCGAAAAGCAGCGCGGCATTTCGGTAACGTCGTCGGCGATGCAGTTCGACTACAACGGCTATCGCATCAACATACTGGACACCCCCGGCCACCAGGACTTCTCCGAGGACACCTACCGCACGCTGGTGGCGGCGGACAGCGCGGTGATGCTGATCGACAACGCCAAGGGCGTCGAGGAGCAGACCGTCAAGCTGTTCAAGGTGTGCCGGCTGCGCAGCATACCGATATTCACGTTCATCAACAAGATGGACCGCACGGGCCGCGACCCGTTTGAGCTGATGGAGGACATCGAATCGGTGCTGGGCATACGCTCCTGCCCGGTGAACTGGCCCATCGGCATCCACGGCGACTTCAAGGGCCTGTACCACCGCGACACCCGGCTGATCGAGCTCTACTCCGGCGGCGACCACGGCCAGGGCCAGGTGCAGGTGGAGACGATCTCCATCGACGACCCCGCGTGCCCGTCAAAGATCGGCCAAAGCTACTACGACAAGCTGATCGAGGACATCGAGCTGCTGGACGTGGCCGGCGACGAATTCGACCTGGAGAAGATCCTTTCCGGCCAGCTGACGCCGATGTTCTTCGGCTCCGCCACCAACAACTTCGGCGTGGAGCCGTTCCTGAACCGGTTCTTGACCTACACCAAGTCCCCCACCCCCCGCGTGGCGGAGGAGGTCGGGGCCATCGACCCCGCGGACGACAGGTTCACCGGCTTCATCTTCAAGATCCAGGCCAACATGAACCCGGCCCACCGGGACCGGCTGGCCTTCATGCGGGTGTGCAGCGGCGTGTTTGAAAAGGGCATGACCGTGTGGCACTCCTCCACGAACAGCCGCATCAAGCTGGCCCAGCCCCAGACCTTCATGGCCCAGGAGCACGAGACGGTGGAGACCGCCTATCCCGGCGACATCATCGGCCTGTTCGACCCCGGCATCTTCCGGCTGGGCGACACGATCTGCACCGGTTCGCCGGTGCGCTACTCGGGCATACCGCTGTTCGCGCCGGAGTTCTTCAGCCGCGTGAGCCCCGAGGACTCGATGAAGCGCAAGCAGTTTCTGAAGGGCGTGAACCAGCTCTCCCAGGAGGGCGCGATCCAGACCTTCAAGCGGCCCAACATCGGCCGCGAGGAGATGATCGCCGGCGTGGTGGGCGTGCTGCAGATGGACGTGCTGGAGTACCGCCTGAAGAGCGAGTACGGCGTGAACATCACCCGCGAGACGCTGCCCTTCCGCTTCGTCCGCTGGGTGGTGGAGACGCCCAAGCCCCTGGACCGGCTGCGCCTGACGAGCACCACCGCCGTCGCCGAGGACCGGGTCGGCCGCCCGGTGCTGATGTTTGAAAACGAATGGTCCATCCGCCTGGCCTGCGAGAACAACGAGGGCCTCATCCTCGCCGAGACCGCCGACCGGATGAATGCGGACGA
>JAFYBB010000294.1 GCA_017540445.1 Clostridia bacterium
CGGCTACGCCGAGCCACCTCCCTCTGAGAGGGAGGCTTTGGCCCGTTTCGCCGCCAAAAGGCTCCCTCTCAGAGGGAGCTGGCAGCCGCAGGCTGACTGAGGGAGTCCGTTGTCATCCCACAAGAAAACGTGAAGAACCGATTTTCAGGCCGGCTGCTCGATAAGGGCCGCGTGCAGCGCCCGCACGGCGTCGATCCGCCGCGCTTCCGGCAGCGTCAGCACGCAGGCCTCGCCCTCCCATTGGACATGAAGCGGATGCAGCCGTTCGGCGGCGCGCCGGATTCTTTTTGCGTCTGCTCCGAACGCGGTGACGCGGGCCGTGCCGTCCGGGCAGCTGCGGCTGGCCACGCAGGGGGCGGTCGCGCTCACCCCGTCGGCGATCAGCGTTCCGAAGTGCTCCGGCGTCATCGTGCACCGCAGGCGGGTGGGTATGCCGGCCATGGCCACCGGGTCCAGGCAGGCGGGGTGCAGCACCTGCGCGCCCGCGCGGGAGAGCATGCGCATCTGCCGGTAGCTGACCTGGGGGATCAGCCTCGCCCCGGAGACGATGGCCGGGTCCGCCGTCATCAGCCCGGCAACGTCCGTCCAGTTCTCGTACAGCCCAGCCGACAGGCTCGCCGCGGCGACGGCTCCGGTGATGTCCGAGCCGTTCTTCGGGAAGGTGCGTATGCGGCCCTGGGGGTCGGCGCCGTAGAACCCGGGCAGTATCACGCGCTCGTGCCGGGCGACGGCGTCGATCAGGGCCTGGCGCGTGCGGACCGCGTCCACGTCGCCGAAGGCGTCGAAGGCCACGGCGTCCGCGGCGTCGAGCATCGGTATGCCGCTGAACCGCGAAAACAGCAGCGCGCACAGGTATTCGCCCCGGCTGAGCGTGCAGGCCTCGGAGACACCCAGCGCCCGGACGATCTCATCCCGCACATATCGGCGCACGTCTGGAAGGCCCAGCGCCCCGGCGATTGCCGAGAAGCGGTCCGTCACCGCCGAAATCAGGGGTTCCAGGCGGCCCGCGTCCGCGCGCCACCGCCAGCAATCGGCCAGCAGCGTCGTGATCTTTTTGTCGTTTCGCTCGTCCGTGCCCGGCGCGGACAGCACGACGCAGCGGCGCGCCGGCGACGCGCGGATGATGGCGAGTATCTTTATAAACTGCGCCGCGTTGGCGGTGGAGCTGCCGCCGAATTTAGAGACAATGGTGCGCATATCAACAACCTCCGAGCCGATCGATGCATGAAAAATCAAGCAAAGCGCCTGTCGCTTGGGTGACCTCGGGACGGGCCGCGAACATGATCAGGCGCGTTCACTGCCATACTATGCGCGGCGCGGGCAACGGTGATGGCGCGTGTGCGGACGATGGGGCAGGTATATTAAAAATACATGAAAAAAAGGAATTAAAGCGCATATGTTGTATATAGCAGCAGGAAAAACGGTAAATCTGGCGAATAATAAACTACCGTTATCGCCATGCGGCGCTGACCGGTACAGTCCAATGAAGAGGAGCGTGCAATGAACGGAAGGTTGTCCGATGCCTGGCTGGAGGAACTGCGTTCCCGCGTCAGCCTGGAGGAAGTGGTCTCCGAGTACGTTCCCATGAAGCAGAAGGGCCGCCGGTTTTGGGGGTGCTGTCCTTTTCACAACGAAAAGACGCCTTCCTTCAGCGTCGATACGCAGGCGCAGCTGTATTACTGCTTCGGCTGTCACAAGGGCGGCACCGTCATCAACTTCATCATGGACATGGAGCGGATGGAGTTCATCGACGCGGTCAAGCTCCTCGCGGAGCGGGCGCACATGGAGTTGCCCGAGAGCAGTTATCAGCCCGGCGAATCCCGAACCAGTCGGGACGAGCGGGAGCGCATGTATGAGGCAAACCGATTGACCGCCAGGTACTTCCACGATCTGCTGTGGACGGAAGAAGGGGCCCAGGCGCTCAACTACCTCTACGGACGCGGTCTGAACGATTCGGATATCCGCCGCTTCGGCCTCGGAGCTTCTCCCAAAGGCTGGGACGGCCTTTTGCATCATCTGGAGGAACAGGGCTTTGAAGAGGCGCTGCTGGAAAAGGCGGGGCTGATCGTCCGGCGGGACAGCGGGCGGTTCGACATGTTCCGGGGCCGCGTGATGTTCCCGATCATCAATGCCCAGGGCCGGGTGCTGGGGTTTGGCGGACGCGCCATCGGCGACGCGCAGCCCAAGTACCTGAACACGGCGGAGACGCCCATATTCAACAAGCGGCTCGGGCTCTACGCGCTGAACTTTGTGCAGAAGGAGCGCTCCGTCGGCCATCTGGTGCTGGTGGAGGGCTACATGGACACCGTGTCGCTGCGCAAGTACGGCGTGAAGGGCGTGGTCGCCACGCTGGGGACGGCGCTGACCGAGGAGCAGGCCCGCCTGATGAAGCGGTACGCCCCGGAGGTGTGGATCAGCTACGACGGCGACGCCGCCGGTCAGAAGGCCGCGCTGCGGGCGCTGGACATATTCGACCGGCAGGGCATGCCCGCGAAGGTCATCGACTATCCCTCGGGCATGGACCCGGACGACTTCATCAAGGCGAAGGGGCTTGCCGGGTTTGAGAGCCTGCCGCGCCATGACTCCACCGACTACCGGATGCTCAGGGCCCGGGACGGGCTTGACCTGTCCACCCAGGACGGCATGACCCAGTACGCGCTGCGGTGCTGCGCGATACTGGGCCGGGTCAAGAGCCCGATCGAGATGGAGAATTATCTGCGGCGCCTGGTCAACGAGACCGGCTACGACCGGGAGATACTGCTTCGGCAGATCGGCGCCGCCCCGCGCGACGCCGCCCAGGCCCCCAGGGGTCCGAGGCGGTCGAGCCTGACAAAGGCGGAGGCGTCCGGCGCGGAGAAGGCGGAACAGGAGCTGATTTCGATGCTCGCCGCGGAATTGATCCCGGCCCAGGCAATCAGCGGCACGGATTTTTCAAATCCGGTCCATCGTGACTTGGCGGAATGGCTGATATCGGGCAAATCCGCCAATGCTTATATCGACAATATCACCGACGACGCGGTGCGTGAACAGGTCATGTGCGCATTGAATTATTCGCCCCTTGTCACCGAGAAGGACAAGGCACTGGAAGTGGCGCGGGACTGCCTGGACACGATACGTCGGCAACGCGAAAGCCAGAGGGACGACCAGTTCAAACAGCAGGTCAATACGGCCTCGCCCGAGAAAAAAGCGGAGATCTACCGCCAACTCGAAGCTTCGTGGAAGGAATCAGAGGATTGACCGGTCGAAAGGAGTGGCTCGGATTGAGCAAGACAACGGCGAATCAGGAAGTTATGGCCGCGCGCGTGCGCGAATTGATAGAGACCGGCAAGACCAAGGGCGTTCTGACGTACAAGGAGATCGTGGAGACGCTGGGGGACGTGGAGCTCAGCCCCGAGCAGTTTGATCGCATACTGGACACGCTTTCCGGCCTGAATATTGAGGTGCTCAAGGAGGAGGCCATCCCCGAAGCCGAGCTGATGGCCGAGGTCGAGGAAGAGGAGATCGACATCTCCGTGCCCGAGGGCATTTCCATCGACGACCCGGTGCGCATGTACCTGAAGGAGATCGGCAAGGTGCCGCTGCTGACCGCCGATGAGGAGATCGACCTGGCCAAGCGCATGGAGGAGGGGGACGAGGACGCCAAGCACCGCCTGTGCGAGGCAAACCTGCGCCTCGTGGTCTCCATCGCCAAGCGCTACGTGGGCCGCGGCATGCTGTTTTTGGACCTGATCCAGGAGGGCAATCTGGGCCTCATCAAGGCCGTGGAGAAGTTCGACTACCGCAAGGGCTACAAGTTCTCCACCTATGCCACCTGGTGGATTCGCCAGGCCATCACCCGCGCCATCGCGGACCAGGCCCGCACGATCCGCATACCGGTGCACATGGTGGAGACCATCAACAAGCTGATCCGCGTGTCCCGCCAGCTGCTGCAGGAGTACGGCAGGGAACCGCTGCCGGAGGAGATCGCGGAGGAGATGGGCATACCGGAGGACAAGGTGCGCGAGATCATCAAGATCGCGCAGGAGCCGGTGTCACTGGAGACGCCCATCGGCGAGGAGGAGGACAGCCACCTGGGCGACTTCATCCCTGACGACGACGCCCCCGCGCCGGCAGAGGCCGCCGCCTTCACGATGCTCAAGGAGCAGCTGATGAGCGTGCTGTCCACGCTGACGCCCCGCGAGGAAATGGTGCTGAAGCTGCGCTTCGGCCTGGAGGACGGCCGGGCGCGCACGCTGGAGGAGGTCGGCAAGGAGTTCAAGGTCACTCGCGAACGCATCCGCCAGATCGAGGCCAAGGCGCTGCGCAAGCTGAGGCACCCCAGCCGCTCCAGAAAACTGAAGGATTCCATCGACTGATGCCGGGGAACGGAAGCCTATCGCTGGACCCGCGCCTGTCGATGATCGCGCGCCTCGTCGGACCATGCGAAAGCTGCGCCGACATAGGCTGCGATCACGGCAGGCTCGGCGCGTTTTTGATACAGTCCGGCCAGTGCGATCGCGTGGTGCTGACGGATATATCGGAACCCTCCCTGGCCAAGGCGCGGGCGCTGACCGAACACCTTGGACTTGTGGAGCGTGTCGATTTCGCCGTGGCAGACGGCATACCGCGCTGGGAGCGCCCGCCGCGGGCCGTGGTCATCGCCGGCATGGGCGGCGCGACCATCTGCGACATACTGCATGAGGGGCGGGAGCGCCTGGGCGGCGCGCGGCTGATTCTCCAGCCCAACGTAGCCGCCCCGCAGCTGCGCGGGGCGCTGTCGCATCTGGGCTACGCCGTCACGGCGGAGCGCATCGCGCAGGACGGGCGCAGGTGCTACGTCATCATCGCCGCCGAGCCCGGGGCGTCCAAATACGGCCCGCGGGAGCGGGTGGTCGGGCCGGTGTTGCTGCGGGATATGCCGAAGGAGCTGATTCCCTACGCGCGGTTTCGCCTGAGGGTGACTGAAAAGGCGCTGAAGGGCGCTGTACGAGGCGCGGACGCGGCCCAGCAGCGGGCGCTGTCTGAGGAGCTTTCGATCTGGAGGGAGGTTTGCGCATGGCTGCAACGGTAGGCCAAATGCTGGCGGTCGTGGACGGCATCGCGCCGTTTGAGACCGCGGAGCCCTGGGACAACGTGGGCCTTCTGGCCGGCGACCCGAGCGCGCCGGTGGATACGGTGCTGTGCGCGCTGGACCTTCGTATGGAGGTGCTGGAGGAGGCCGTGCGAAACGGCGCCCAGCTGATCGTCACCCATCATCCGATACTGTTTCGGGGCCGCAAGAACCTCTGCGAGACGGACGCGGAGGGGCGGCTGCTGTGCGCGCTGGTGCGCTCGGGTATCGCGATGATCGCCGCCCACACCAACTACGACAACGCCTCGCCGGGCGTGAACGACGCGCTGGCGAAGGCGCTGGCGCTGAACGATGTGGAGGCCCTGGACAGCGGCATGCGCGTCGGTTCGATAAAAGAGACCGACTTCGGTATGTTTTGTGACTTCGCGTCCGGGGTGCTGGGCGGACCGGTGCGCGTCTACGGCGACCGGAATCGCCGGGTGCGCCGGGTGGCCGTGCTGGGCGGCGCGGGCGAGGACTATGTGAGCATCGCCCGGCAGGGCGGCGCGGATGTCTACCTGACCGGGGAGATGGCCTACCACAAAGCCCTGGCCGCCGCGGACGAGGGCGTCTGCGTGGTCGAGGCCGGCCACGCCGCCACCGAATACCCCGCAATATCTCAACTTTCGGACGCTTTACAAAACGCCGCGAATGCGCTACAATATGATATACGCGTCTTAAAGAGCAAAGCGGAACTCTTTTTCTGATATTTGGAGGGAATGGATATGCAGTTGGACACCCTGTGGCAATTCATGCAAGTGGACATGGAGGCCGACGGCTTTGAGCACACGATGCGCCAGTCGGCCAACCGCCAGAAGCTGATCAAGCAGCGCGACTTCCTGAAGGATCAGCAGGCGAACATGAAAAAGCTTGAAAACGATGTCGCCGTGATGCAGGACAGGCTCGAGGCCGTGCAGGACGAGGCGGACCGGCTTGAAAAGCTGCTGGCGTCGCTGGCGGAGGAGATGGAAAAGAACCCGCCGGAAAGCGCGGAGGACGCGCAGAAGCAGGCGGAATCCGTGCAGAAGCTCTTGGAGACGCTGCAGCGCTACGAGACGGAGCTGGTCAAGATGCGCAAGGATGCCGACACGAAGGATCGCCAGCAGAAGGAGATCCGCGTGCGCGCCGCCAAGACCAAGATGGAGTTCGACCAGCTGAAGGTCGAATACGACCGGGAATTCAAGGCCGACACCGAAAAGCTGCAGCAGATGCGCAACAAGACGGAGCAGGAGGCAAAAAGCATCGACCCGAAGCTGCTGGCAAAGTACAGGAGCATCAAGCAGCATTGCACGCCGCCGATGGCGAAGCTGGTCAACGGCCAGTGCAGCGGCTGCTTCATGTCGCTGCCCAGCGCAACGCTCCTGGACATCCGAAACGGCGACCGCATCGTGGAGTGCGACAACTGCGGCCGCATACTGTACGATCCCGGCGAATGAGCCGATTGACGGTATGACCGTTGTGAGGGCGCCAGACGATCGCAGGCGCGTTCGCGCTTGAGGAAAGTCCGAGCACCGAAGGGCAGGGTGCCGGTTAACTGCCGGTGGAGGCGACTTCAAGGAAAGTGCAACAGAGATATACCGCGTAAAACGGCGCGCGCGCCTTCGGGCGCGTCCGTCGCCCCCTCGGGGGACGCAAGGGTGGAAAGGCGAGGTAAGAGCTCACCCGCGGCTTGGCGACTTGTCCGTGCTGTAAACCCCACCTGGTGCAAGATTGATAGGGAAGCATGGGCAGGCGCGAAGGCCTTCGGGCCCGAACGCCCGCCCGGCGGCGGCCCGTCGCGCTTCCGGGTAATCGCTCGAGCCTGCTGGCAACTGCAGGCCCAGATAGATGATCGTCCAATACAGAACTCGGCTTACAGACGTCGCTCACAACTCTCATAAAACCGGGGACCGCGTTTTACGCGATCCCCGGCGTTATTTTGGAGGGTTATTCCTCGCCCTCGTCCGCTTCCGCGATCTCCAGGTATTTCTCGAACACGGCGTCCAGCTCGGCCTCGTCCTCCACGGTGGCGTAGAAGTCGTTGCCCTCCTCGTCGGTCTCGATGCGCATGATGACCAGCTCGTCTTCGCCCACGTCCTCCATGGGGTCCATCGGAACCAGGCAGATGTAGGGCCTGCCCTCGTGCTCCAGCGTCATCAGGTGCTCAAAGCGAACGGCGTTGCCGTCCTCGTCCACCAGTTCGACCACGTCTTCCCGGTCCATGTCCAGTTCGTGATTCATGTTCTCGCTCATATGCCATACTCCCTTTGATTCAATTTGTCGCTGTTCATTTTCCCGCCAGCCGCCCGCGTCCATGAAGGCCTGCAGGATGTAGGTGGCGGCCAGCTGGTCGATGTAGGCCTTGCGGCGCGAGCGCCGCATGTCCGCCTCGATCAGCACGCTCCTGGCCTGGCGCGTGGACAGGCGCTCGTCCTGGAAGCGTATGCGCAGGCCCTTGCCCTCGAGAAACTGGGCGAACGCGCGGGACCGCTCGGCCTGAAAGCCCTCGCTGCCGTCCATGTTCAGCGGCAGACCGCACAGAACACGGTCGGTTTCATACATCCTGCACAGCTCGAGCACGCGGGCGGCGTCGCGCTCAAAGCCCTTTGACACTATGGTTTCCACGGCCTGGGCCGTAATATTCAGCGGGTCGGTCACGGCCACACCGATGCGCTTTTCGCCGATGTCCAGGCAGAGCACCCGCATGTCTCACACCACCTTTATGCAGAATTGGGGACACGCCCGGGCGCAATAGCCGCAGAAGACGCACCGACTCTGGTCTATTTTGGCGCGTCCGTCGACGATGTCGATGGCCTTCTGGGCGCAGCGGTCGCGGCAGCGGCCGCAGCCCTCGCACCAGTCGTGCACCATGATGCGCCGGCGTCGCCCACTCAGCGCCTCGAGCCGCTCCCGGGCGTCGGGCTGCCCTTCGAAGCAGGCCACGTCGGCGTCGATCTCCTGCTCGCTCTGCATGCCAATGGCCACGGCGTCCAGCAGCGGGCTGGTGATTGCGTAGCGCAGGGCGTCGTAGCTGGAGGAGATCAAATGCCCGCCGCCCAGCGGCTTCATCACGAATATGCCGATCCCCGAGGCCCTGGCCGACGCGATAGCTTCCTCCATGTCCTCACGGGTACCGTCCTGTATGCCGATGCCCTCTGCATTGATCAGCGGGTGGATCACGTCGATCATGCCAAATCGCGGCGCCGCGCGCACGCAGGCGACGAAGTGGGTGCTGACGCCCACCGCGCCGATGTGCCCGAGGCTGCGCTGCTCCTCCAGGTATTGAAGCGCCTCCTCGTGGCCGCGCAGCGTGTACAGCGACTCCTGCTCGTGGAGCATGAACAGGTCCACATAGTCCCGGCCAAGCCCCCTGTAGGCCCGCTCCAGCGCGGCCTGCGCAGTCTGCCGGTCATAGCAGTAGGCCTTGGTGCTGACCACGTAGTCCGGGGCGTCCTTCAGCGCCAGGCGGATGTGGGGGTAGGTGCCGTAGAGGTCGGCGGTGTCCAGGAACCGCACGCCCCGCTCATAGGCGTATACGAGCAGCCGCGCGCCCGCCTCGGGCGTCATGTTCTGCTGCAGCGGCGACATGGTCAGCGTGCCGAAGCAGAGCTTGGAGACCTTCAGGCCGCTGCGGCCCAGCGTGTTGATCTGCATGTTTCTCCTGTTTCGGGCGCTTTAAGCCCCGGAATATCGCAGGGCTGGAAATGAACATTCCCAGCCCCGAAAGTGTGTGTCTCGACGTTTGAGCGCCGCGAGCGTCAGTCCTTGTCGTGTTCGACGACGTAGAAGCGCACAAACTCCTCCAGCAGCTCATCGCGTTCAAGGCGGCGGATCAGCGACCTGGCATTGTTGTAGCTGGTTATGTAGGTGGGATCGCCGGAGATGATATAGCCCACCAGCTGCATGATGGGATCGTGCCCCTTGGCCTTTAGCGCCTGATAGACCAATTCGATGATTTCAGCGGCAGATTCCGGCGCATCCGCGGGGATGCGAAAATGCCTCGTCTCATCCATTCTGCTGTTCATAGCGCACCGCCTTTCGCCCACAGCGTTCCACTGAAGACCATTATAACACATAATGCGGAAAAGATCAAATGTTTTCACATTTTTGAACAAAAACTCTAAACAACGTTCGCCCGACCATCATCACCGGCAGCGCAAACAGCATTCCGGCGATGCCGCCGAGCCGCGCGCCGGCGAATACGCCCACCAGCACCAGCGCCGGTGAGAAGCCCGTGAGGCTGCCGATGATCCTGGGGGAGATCAGGGCGCCGTCCAGCTGCTGCACGACCGCCAGCGCCCCCACCGTCAAAAGCACCTTCTGCCAGCCGTCGCCCAGGGCGATGAGCACCGCCGGTATGCCGCCGATGAACGGGCCGACATAGGGGATCATGTTCATGAGGCCCACGACCGGCCCCAGCGTCAGCGCGCTGCGCACGCCGACCAGCGCCAGCGCGGCGGCGGAGAGGGCGCCCACCGCCAGGGCCACCGTCAGCTGCGCGCCCAGGTACAGGCGCAGCTCCCGGCAAACGGCCTTGCCCATCCGCACCGCGGCGGACCGGGCGAAGCGGGGGAGCAGCAGCTCCAGCCGCAGCAGCAGCCGGTCGCGGTCGCACAGCATGAAGCAGGCCAGCATCGCCACCAGCGACGCCCGTCCGATCACGTCCGCCAGGTTGACGGCCAGGCCCACGGTGCCCCCGGCGAGCTTCGTCAGAAGCCCCTGCAGCGCGGTCAGGTCCGGCTTGGGGAGCTGAAGGCCAGGGAAGCGCGCCTGGATGCGCCCGCGCCAGCCGTCCGCAAAATCCGACAGCTGCCTGAGGGCCCCGGGCAGCGCGCCGGCCATGTCGATCAGCTCCCGAAGCATCGTGGGCAGCAGCAGCCACAGCAAAAGCCCCAGGGCAAGCCCCAGCGTCACAAGGCTCAGAACCGCCGCGGCGGACCGGGAGAGGCGCTTCTCGTAGAGCCGCGCCAGCGGCGCTGCGGCAAAGCACAGGAGTCCCGCGGCCAGCACCAGCGCGCCGACCTCCATGAGCGGCCCCTTCAAAGCCAGCGCCGCGATGGTCAGCCCAAGCAGCGCGGCGGCGAGCCACAGCCTGCGCCCGCGGGGCGGGGAAATGCTCAGCTGCAACGCGATCCCTCCCTTCTATGTAGATCGCGCGCCGGCGACGCGCACGGCGCGCGCGGCGCTACAGCTTTTTGACGATCTCATCCGCGCGGTCGGAGATCCAGCTGCCGGTCTGCTTGGCCTTCTGGTTCCACTTCCGCTCCGTCTGCCAGTTCATGACGCCGAAGATCGTCGCCGCCGAGCCGCCGATCAGCATGCCCGCAATCAGTCCCTTCATCAATCCGCCCTTCATACGCATTCTCCTCCCTTTCATCGCCGGCGGGGTCGATGATCACCTCACCGTTGTCCTGATCCACCGAATAGCGCGTGACGCGCTGGCGCCCAATGAGCAGGTCCTCCCACAGGCCGGCGGACAGCTCCAGCGCGTTCACCGCGAAGCTGACCTCGTCGATCTCCGCGCCGGTGATCGCGCCGAGGCGGCTGCCGTCGGTGGAGACGGCCCGCATCAGAAGCGGCCTGGCCCGCATCCGAGCGCGGCGGCCTTTATCGTCGGTCATGACGGCCACCGTGCCGATCATCTCCAGCGCTTCGCAGGGCACAAAGCGCGTGCCGCCCAGCCCGGCGCTGATCCAGATGCCCTTCAGCTGCCTGAGGTCCTCCGTCAGCTGGGCCCGGACCACGCGGCCGATCCTGCGGCTGCCGCAGAGCACCGGCATGCCGATCAACGCGCGCAGCTTGCGCAAGGCCATCGCCCCCGATTCGTCACTATTCGGCGCGCCTATTATCTGCAATCGACGCGCATCGCTTGCGCGGCAAATTTTGTCGCGATGAAATGCATTGCCTGTTTGCGCGGCGCGTGTTATAATAGCATTGATACCTATGCCATAAACGACCAAAGGAGGTTGAAGCAATGGAGGAGAACCGCAGCGGATACAGAATTCTCGTGGCCGATGACGACCCGAACGTGCATCAGTCGCTCAACGCATATTTTCGCCGCGAAGGCTATCAGATGATCTCCGCCTACGACGGCAATCAGGCCCTGGAGCAGCTGAAGCGCCTGAGGCCGGACATCGCGATACTGGACATCATGATGCCCGGCATGGACGGCCTGATGGTCTGCCGGGAGATCCGCAAGGATTCCAGCATTCCCATCATCATGCTCACGGCGAAGGGCGAGGAGTTCGACAAGCTGCTGGGCCTGGAGATGGGCGCGGACGATTACATCACCAAGCCCTTCAGCCCCAGGGAGGTGCTGGCCCGGGTCAAGGCCGTGCTGCGCCGCATGCACGAGCTGAACACCGAGGACAAGTCCGCCCACCTGGTGATGGGCAACCTGGACATCGACATGAACGCCTTCACGGTGCGGCTGAACGGCCAGCCGGTGCCGTGTACGCCCAAGGAGACGGAGATATTGTGGACGCTGGCCAGCAACCCCGGCATGGTGTTCAGCCGGGAGCACCTGCTGCAGAGCATCTGGGGCTACGATTTCCTCGGCGATACCCGGGCCGTGGACAGCCACATCAAGCGCATCCGCGCGAAGCTCTGCAACGAGGAGAACAACTGGGACATCAAGACGGTGTGGGGCATCGGCTATCGCTTTGAAGTGGAAGACAAGCAGGGATAACACATGGTCAGGAGGCGCTTGAACCGCTCGCTCAGCATCGGCGCGAAGACGCTGATCAGCCACATCACGCTCTGCGTGGTGCTCATCGCGCTGGTCAGCGCGCTGGGCTATGCCCTTTCCTCGCAGTACGTGCGGGAGACGCGCATGGAGGAGCTGCTGCGCAAGGCGGACCACATCGCCGAGAGCGCCGGCGCGACCCCCGACGGGCCGATGATGCCCCGGCGGCAGACCCTGCGCATGTACGAGAACCTCACCGAATCGAAGGTGTTCTATCTGGACGCGGATTCGGAGACCATACGCATGAGCCGCTACTCCACCGACGTGGACGCGGCCGCCTCCGAGGAGTTCCATTGGGTGGAGGTGCTGGATTCCATCGACCGGGAATTCGCCCGGCGGGTGCTGGCCGGCGAGCGGGTCTCGGCGATACAGCGCTTTGAATTCGCCCAGGACGAGATCCTGTTCGCGGGCGTGCCCGTGACGGGCGGCGAGGGCGAAGTGCGCGGCGGCGTGATACTGGCCCAGCCGGTCTCGTCGCTGCGGGTCGTGTCGCGGATGATACGCTTCATACTGACCATCGTCATCAGCGTGTCGCTGCCGCTGGCGGTGGTGTTGGCCATGGAGCTGACGCACGTGCTCGTGCGCCCGATCCAGCGCATCACCCGGGCCGCCCAGCGCATGGAAAACGGCGTGTACGCCGAGCGCATCTCGCACCTGCCCCGGGACGAGATCGGCGAGCTGGGCCACGCGCTGAACAGCATGTCCGGCCGGCTGATGGACGTCATCCGCAACCTGCGCAAGGAGCGCGACAAGCTGGAGCTGGTCATCTCCGGCATCGGCGAGGGCCTGATCGCCGTGGACATCCAGTGGAACATCGTGCACGCGAACGCCGCGTTTTTGCAGCTGGCGGAGCTGGACAACGCCGGCGCCATGCTCCTTGAGGGCGCGTATGACGGCCGCTTTGAGCCGCTTCGCTCACTCGTGGAGCGCTGCATGACCACCGGGAGCGCCCAGAGCCTGGAGTGGGAGAACGCCTCCCATCGCGCCATCCACGTGGACGCCAGCGCCCTGACGGACGAGACCGGCGTCATACTCGGCACGGTGTGCCTGCTGCGGGACGTGTCGGAGGAGCAGCGGCTGGAGCAGCTGCGCAGGGACTACGTCGCCAACATCTCCCATGAGCTCAGGACGCCGTTGACCGGCATACGGGGCATGGTGGAGCCGCTGATCGACGGCTGCATGGAGTCCGAGGAGGAGCGGCTGGAGAGCTACAGGATCATACTGAAGCAGACCATACGGCTTGAAAAGCTGGTGGGCGAGATGCTGGACATGTCCCGCCTGCAGGACGGGCGGATCAGGCTGGAGCTGGAGGAGATGGAGCTTCCCGGCATACTGGAGGCCGCCGCGCGCAGCATGCAGAGCATCGCGGACGAGGCGGGCGTGAACCTGAGCGTGGAGACGGACGGCACGCGGCTTTCGTGCCTGGGCAACGAGGACCGCATCATGCAGGTGCTGGTGATACTGATCGACAACGCCCTGAGCTTCACGCCCCGGGGCGGCAGCGTGGTCGTGTCCGCCCGGGACGCGGGGGATCGCGTGGCCGTGTCCGTGAAGGACACCGGCTGCGGCATCGAGCCCAAGGACCTGCCCTACATCTGGGAGCGGTTTTACAAGGCCGACAAGTCCCGCATGCGCACCACCGGCACGGGCCTGGGCCTGGCCATCGCCAAGCTGGTCACCCGGCTGATGAACGGCGATATATTCGTGGAGAGCGAGCCCGGACAGGGCGCGACGTTCACGTTTACGCTTCAAAAAGCGCAATAGCAAGCGCATATTTGCAGATAAAAAGGAGTGTTGCATCATGGAAAGCAAGGCCAGGAAGGAAATGAACCCCGCGTTCATGTGGGACCTCACGCCGATCTTTGAAAGCGAAGCGGCCTGGGAGGCGGCCTACGCCCGGGCGGAGAGTGCCGTCAAGGCGCTGGAAGCGCTGCCGGGCACGCTGTCGAAATCCGAAGCCGCGCTGGCGGACGGCCTGAAGCGGATCTACGCGGCCGAGGAGCAGGTCGAGCGCGTCTACAGCTACGCCTTTCTGACGAAGGCGGGGGACAACGGCGAGCCCCGCAGCCAGGAGATGGAGGCCCGCGCCATCAGCCTGTTCGTGGCGCTGGAGACGGCCACGGCCTTCGTGAGCCCCGAGATCCTCTCGATACCCGCGGAGCAGATGGACGCGTGGATGAAGCAGGATTGCCTGAAGCCCTACCGGCACATGCTGGAGGACACGCTGCGCTCGCGCGCCCACACGCTGGACGAACAGGGCGAGCGGCTCCTGGCGATGCTGGGCGACGTGGCCCAGGTACCGGGCAACACCTTCGAGCTGTTCGAGAGCGTGGACCTGACCTTCCCCAGCGTCAAAGACGAGGCGGGGGAGGAGGCCCCGCTGACCCACGGCAGCTTTACCGTGTTCCGCGAGAGCCGGGACGGCCGCGTGCGCAGGGAGGCCTTTGAAAAGTACTTCGACGGCTACGCGAAGTTCGTCAACACGCTCTCCGGCATCTACGGCGGGGCGGTGAAGCTGGACTGCTTCAACGCCGCGGCCCGGAGCTTCCCGGGCGCGTGCGAGGCGGCGCTGTTTGCAAACAACGTGCCCGTCAGCCTGTACGACGGCCTGATCGAGACCGTCCACGGCGCGCTGCCGACGATGCGGGAATACCTGGCGCTGCGCAAGAAGGCCCTCGGGGTGGAGGAATTGCACCTGTACGACCTGTACACCCCGATGGTGGACGAGGTCGAATTTGACATGCCCTACGAAAAGGCGCAGGCCCTGGTGCTGGAGGCCCTCGCGCCGCTGGGGGAGGAGTACGCGGGCCTGTTGAAGCGCGCCTTCGCCGAGCGCTGGATTGACGTGTACGAGAACAAGGGCAAGAGCACCGGCGCCTTCTCCAGCGGCGTGTACGGCGTGCATCCCTATGTGATGCTGAACTACGCCAACAAGCTGGACGACGCGTTCACGCTGGCCCACGAGCTGGGC
>JAFYBB010000295.1 GCA_017540445.1 Clostridia bacterium
TGGCCGCGGCGGTCACGCGGGCCGTAAAGGCCGTGACCACGAAGCCCGTCATCATGAAGCTGTCGCCGAACGTCGCCGACATCGCCGAAATCGCCCGGGCCTGCGCCGACGCCGGCGCGGACGGCCTGAGACTGATCAACACGCTGCTGGACATGCGCATCGACCTCAAGACCCGCCGCCCGATACTGGCCAACACCACCGGCGGGCTGTCCGGCCCGGCGATCTTCCCGGTGGCGCTGCGGATGGTGTACCAGGCGGCCCGGGCCGTGGACATCCCGGTGATCGGCATGGGCGGCGTCGCGAGCGCCTCGGACGTGCTGGAGATGATGATGGCCGGGGCCGCGGCGGTGGAGGTCGGCGCGGCCAACCTGGTGGACCCCTTCGCCTGCAAGAAGATCATCGAGGACCTGCCCGCCGAGATGGCGCGCTATGGCATACGGGCGCTGTCTGAGCTGTGACCCCGGAAAGGAAGCGTTGCTCTTGTCCATGCGGCTCGTGTTTACACAGATACTGGTCATACTGCTGTACGTGGCGGTGGGCTTTGTCGCCGGCAAGGCGCGGCTGATCCTCCCGGAGCAGCGGAAATACCTGTCCGGGCTGTGCTCGAACCTGATACTGCCCTTCACGATACTCTCCGCCGCGTCCCAGCAGGTGGACGGGCGGGACATGGCCGCCCTCCTGGCCGCGATGCTCTTTACGCTGGCGCTGTACCTGTGCGTCACCGGAGCGTCGCTGGCTTATCATCGGGCGAAGCGCGCGCCGAAGGGCATGCGCGCGGTCTGCACCAGCCTGCTGACCTATCCCAACTGCACGTTCCTGGGGCTGCCGCTGTGCCGGGCGCTGTTTGGGGAGATGGCCGTGCTGTACAACATCAGCGCGCTGATCGCCTTCAACGGGCTGTTCTTCACGCTGCAATACGGCCTGTTCACCGGCGGCGGCATGAACCTGAAAAAGCTGCTGACCCCGGCCATGCTGTCCACCGCGGCGGTGATCGTGATGCTGGTGGCAGGGCTGCACTTCCCGGACCCCGTGCAGACGGTGTGCGCCGGCGTCGGGTCGATGGTCACGCCGCTGTCGCTGATCATCATCGGCGTGATGCTGTCGGAGAGCCGCATCATCGAGACGCTGCGGGAGAAGCGCTCCTGGCTGATCGCGCTGCTGCGCAACCTGGGCATACCGCTGCTGGCCCTGCCGGCGCTGCGGCTTCTGCCGATGGGCGCCGACGCGCGGCTGTGCGTGCTGGTGTACCTGGCCTGCCCCTGCGCCACGCTGACCAGCATCTACGCCATCAAGTGCGACATGGAGCCCGAGTTCGCCGCCCACACCGTGCTGCTGTCCACGCTGCTGTTCGCGGCCACGCTGCCCGCCCTCATCGCCGTCGGCCAGGCCTTCCTGTAATCCCTCATTCCTAATTCCTCATTCCTAATTCCTAATTCCTCATTGACACAAAGGAGGTTTTCTCATGGGCAAGGACGTCATCGTCGCCTGCGATTTCCCCGATCGGGATTCGGTACTTTCATTCCTGGACCAATTCAGCGGCCAGGCCCGCAAGCCCTTCGTGAAGATCGGCATGGAGCTGTTCTACGGCGCGGGCCCGGACATCGTGCGTGAGATCAAGCGCCGGGGCCACCGCATCTTCCTGGACCTGAAGCTGTGCGACATTCCCAACACCGTCAAAAAGGCCATGGCCGTGCTGCGGGACCTGGACGTGGACATGGTCAACGTGCACGCCTTCGGCACCATCGAGATGATGAAGGCCGCCCTGGAGGGCCTCACCCGCCCGGACGGCACCCGGCCCCTGCTGATCGCCGTGACCCAGCTGACATCCACCAGCGAGCAGCGCATGAAGGACGAGCTTTGGATCGACCGGCCCCTGCCCGAGGTCGTGACCCACTACGCGCAAAACGCCCGGGCCGCCGGGCTGGACGGCGTGGTCTGCTCGCCGCTGGAGAGCCCGGTGGTGCACGAAGCCTGCGGCGCGGACTTCATCGCCGTCACCCCCGGCGTGCGCTTCTCCGGCGGCGCGGTGGGCGACCAGGTGCGCGTCACCACCCCCGCCCGCGCCCACGAGCTGGGCAGCGACTACATCGTCGTAGGCCGACCGATCACCGCGAGCGACGATCCGATCGGGGCGTATCGGAGATGTTTAGATGAATTTGTAGGATAAATATCGGAGGTTTAGTATTATGGATAATCAAATCGCCAAGGATCTTCTGAGCATCGGCGCTGTGTTTCTGCGGCCGGAGCGGCCCTTTACCTGGGCCAGCGGCATAAAGAGCCCGATCTACTGCGACAACCGGCTGACGCTGACCGCGCCCGAGGTGCGAAACGACGTGGAGAACGGGCTGGCGGCGCTGATCAAGCGGGAGTACCCGGACGTGGAGGTGCTGATGGGCACGTCCACGGCGGGCATCGCCCACGCGGCCATCGTGGGCCATTTGATGAATCTGCCGATGGGCTATGTGCGCTCCGGCGCGAAGGACCACGGGCGCGGCAACCAGATCGAGGGGAAGCTGTTGCCGGGCCAGAAGGTGGTGGTGGTGGAGGACCTGATCTCCACCGCCGGCAGCTGCATCGAGGTGGTGAACGTGCTGCGCGAGGCCGGGGCCTGTGTGCTGGGCATCGCGTCGATATTCACCTACGGCATGCGCAAGGGCCTGGACCGGCTGGCGGCGGCGAACGTGAAAAACGTGAGCCTGACCAATCTGGACGCCGTCGTGGAGGTCGCCGCCCGGGAGGGCTACATCCGGCCCGAGGACGCGGCCCGGGTGTTGAAATTCCGGGACAACCCGTCGGACGAAAGCTGGATCGGAGGGAACGCATGAGAAATCTGATCGACATACAGCAGCTCTCCGTGCAGGAGATCGACGAACTGATCGAAAAGGCCAACGACATCATCGCGCATCCGGAGCAATACCGGGAGAAGTGCCGCTACAAAAAGCTGGCCACGCTGTTCTTCGAGCCCTCCACCCGCACGCGGCTGAGCTTTGAGGCCGCCATGTACGAGCTGGGCGGCCAGGTGCTGGGCTTCTCCGAGGCCCAGAGCAGCTCCGCCGCCAAGGGCGAGAGCGTGGCCGACACGGTGCGCGTGGTCTCGGGCTACGCCGACATCATCGCCATGCGCCACCCGAAGGAGGGCGCGCCGCTGGTGGCGAGCATGCACGCCACGGTGCCGGTGATCAACGCCGGGGACGGCGGCCACCTGCACCCCACCCAGACGCTGACGGACCTGCTGACCATCCGCCGGGAAAAGGGCCGGCTCACCGACCTGACCATCGGCGTGTGCGGCGATCTGAAGTTCGGGCGGACGGTGCATTCGCTGATCGCGGCGATGGCCCGGTACGAAAACGTGCGCTTCGCGCTGATCTCGCCGGAGGAGCTGAAGCTGCCCAGCTACATCAAGAAGGAAATCCTGCAGCAGAAGCACATCGAATACGTGCAGACCACCGACCTCTCCGCCGTGATGCCGCAGCTTGACATACTGTACATGACCCGCGTGCAGCGCGAGCGCTTCTTCAACGAGGAGGATTACCTGCGGCTGAAGGACAGCTACATACTGACCCCGGAAAAGCTGCAGAACGCGATGGCAGACCTGTCGATACTGCACCCGCTGCCCCGGGTGAACGAGATCTCCACCGCCATCGACGACGACCCCCGCGCCTGCTACTTCCGGCAGGCCCGGTACGGCAAGTACATCCGCATGGCGCTGATACTCAAGCTCCTGGAGGTGGAATAAGTGAACA
>JAFYBB010000296.1 GCA_017540445.1 Clostridia bacterium
GTCCAGCCGATAGATCAGATCATGCCTTTCCAGCACCGGAATAAAATCCGCCGGCGACAGCAGGCCGTAGGTCGCATCCTCCCACCGCGCAAGGGCCTCGGCGCAGCACACACAGCCCGTCATCGTCCGGATGATGGGCTGATAGTAAGCCCTGATATACCCCGCTTCAAGGGCTTCCCCGAAATGCTCCAGTATGTATTGCTCGCTGACGCGCATGGTTCATCCTCCCCCACCCGCCGTGCCGACAGCCGGGCTCACGCAAGCGCGCGACTCCCGTCCAGAAGCTTCATAAAGTCTGCGACCGCCATCGGCTTGGCGAAATAGTAGCCTTGGAACATGCCGCAGCCCATGTCCCGAAGGTTCGCAAACTGTTCCGCCGTCTCCACGCCCTCGGTAATCTGCGCAAGCTTCAGGTTGTTGGTCATCTGCATGATGCTGCTCAGGATCGTCCTCGCCCTCACATCGTCCTGCGTCTTCCTCAGGAAGGCCATATCGATCTTCACGACATCCACCGGCATATCCTTGAGCATATTGAGCGACGAGTAGCCGCTGCCGAAATCGTCCATTTCGACGATGAATCCGGCTTCCCGCAGCGCCTTCAAAATCTCGATGCGTTTGGCTTCGTCCGTCATCATCACGGTTTCCGTGATCTCCAAGCGTAACCGGGAGGGCTCGACGGCGTACTCCCGTACCAGCCCGGTCAGCTCCTTCACCACGTCCATGAAATAGAAGTCCTTCGGCGATACATTGATCGATATGAACAGATCGTTGTCCTTCCACCCGGAGAGGATCTCGCAGGCGCAGCGCCATATGTGCCTGTCCACCTGGGCGATCATGCCGTTCTTCTCCAGCGTGGGAATGAAGCGATAGGGCGCGAGGAAGCCTTCTGCGGGATGAATCCAGCGCGCCAGCGCCTCCGCGCCGACCACCCGCCCGCGATCATCCACAATCGGCTGCAAATAGGGCCTCACCTGACCCGTTCGGATGGCCTCAGGCAGCTCTCTGGCGATCCGCTGATCCCACAGGGCGCGCTCCCGCATGGCGCTGTCATAGACGGCGACGTGCAGGTTGTACTCGTCCTTGATGCTCTCCAGCGCCATGTTGGCCCGATCGAACATGCCGGATATGTCCATGTCCCTTTCGACGACCTCATACACGCCCTGGTGGATGATGAGGCGATACTCCGTCTCGCCCCGCCGCACGGTGAACTGGCTCAGGGTGGCAACGGCGATCTCCGGGTTAAAGCTCTCCTTCGGAATGCACATGCCGAAGGCATCGCCGGACAGTCGGCCATACAGATAGTCGGGCCCCATATCCCTGCGCAGCGAATCCGCCACGCTTTTCAGAGCATAGTCGCCAAATTCCCGCCCGAAGACATCGTTGACCATCTTGAAATCGTTGATGTCCAGGAAGCAGATCATATAGGCCCTGTCCAGATTCGCGTCGATGGTCTCCCGGATGCGCTCATACAGGTACTCCCGTGAGTAAAGGCCCGTCAGAGAATCGTGGGTCGCGTCATATCGATCCTTTTCCGCCGCCAAATGCCGCTCGGTTTCATCGACGATGCTCAGAAAAGCGCCCGCCGTCCTGCCCCTTGAATCCTGGATGCTGTGCTTTTCAAGCTGGTAATACTTCCTTACGCTCCCATCCATGATCGCCTCATGCCGCACCCATTCCTCGCCGGAGATATCCCCGAATATGCCCGCGAGCAGCTCGGCGCTCGGTTCATAGTTGTCCCTGTCAATGTGGAAGGTTTCGCGCCCCGCCCGGTTCACCCACACGCAGCGTCCGCCCGCGTCAAAGAAGAACACCCCCTGGAGCATCTGCGAGGCCACGTTGGCCAGCATCCTGTCCAGCAGCCGCACGGGCTTGTAGTGAACCGCGAAGTAGTAAACCAGCAGGCCAAAGCAGGCAAACCCGATCATGGAGCGGTCAATGGGCGACCGGGAGAAGATATAGAAGGTCTCCCAGATTCCGACCACGACCATGGAAAGAAATATGACGGCGTATCGCTCCAGATACAGCCTGGGCGCCGTGATCATTTTCCAGAAGAAAATTCCCACAATGGCCAGGAAGATTCCATAGCACACGATCCTGTGGAAGGTCTGACCCGCGTAGGGGATCAGCCTGTAGTAGGCGGCTCCAGCGACCTGAATCGCCTCGATATCAAAGGCATGACGGAAAATGGGATTGCACAGAAGCTGCGCCGCGTCCGCGATCAACAGAGCGTAGGCAAGCGCCTTCATCCCCCTTGGCGGTCGGGGCATGTGGCAGTATCTGAAGGTGAAGCCCAGCATCGTGAACATGACCAGATTCATGCCCAGGAAGTAGATGAAATAGCCCAGTACGGACAGCGTCCGGTCACTGGACAGTATGATGATGAGATTGCCGGTAACAGGCATGACAAGCGCGCCAATCAGCTTCGCGACCGACGGGGCCATGGATCTTTTCGATTTTCGGCTCAGGCCGGCGCAAACCGCCAGAGCGACGACCAGCAGCGCGATGACCGCGCCCATACCGTATCTCATCCGCATACCTCTATTTCTCCGTCGTAGGTTCCCCTTTGCAGACGCGGTTCTTACCGGATTTCTTGGCGACGTACAGGGCCACGTCCGCGCGCAGAACCAGCGGGTCCGCCTCCTCGCCCGGCTGGGCCTGGGCTACGCCAAAGCTGGCGGTCTCGCTGCCGCAGAGCTCGAAGCGCAGCTTTGCGATCCTCGCGCGCAGGGCTTCCGCGAAGCCTGCCGCCTCGTTCAGCGTCATACCCGGCAGCATCAGCATGAACTCCTCACCGCCCCAGCGCCCGCCGACGGCCCCGTTCCCCAGCTCCTCCAGCGCCGACTTGATTAGGCCGGAGACGGCGATCAGCACCTGGTCGCCCTCGTTGTGACCGAAGGTATCGTTGATCTTCTTGAAATCGTCCAGGTCGATCATCACCAGGCTGGTAGCGTCCGCGCCGACGGGGGCCTCGCGGTTGGCCTGGATGCGCTCAGTGATCCGCCGCTGTATCTCCCCACGGTTGAGCAGCTTGGTCAGTTGGTCCGTGATGGCCATGACGGACAGCCGCCCGTTGGCCTCGATGACCTCGGCGGTGGCCGTATTGATGAAGTTCACCAGCCGGCTGACCATGGACATGCTGGATTCGTTCTGCTTGACCTCTTCCCGGACGACCGGGATCTCCCTCTCGGCGGGGCCGCCCTCCCGCATCGCGGCCACGACCAGCGAAAGGTTGTGGTGGTCCATGCCGCCCTGCCAGCGGATCAGCTCCCCGGCGGTGCAGAAGCCGTAGGTCGGGGCCAGCTTGTGCAGGGGCCGCGTCTCGCGGCTGCCCTCCGTGCCGCCCCAGAAGCTCTTCCTGCCGAAGCAGTCGAACACCGAGATGACCTCCGGCGCGAAGGCGCGCACCTGCTCGGCGCACAGCGACACGTTCTCCATGATCGTGTCCGGGTCGCCGTAGGTCAGGTGCACGACGCTGCCCTCGGGGATGTCCGTGCTCATGTCGATGGAGCCGTCCTCCCGGCAGGCCAGGGCGTGGCGCAGCAGGATGCGGTTCCGGTGGTTCACCGCGAAGGGGAACTCCAGCGCGTTATAGAAGATGTGCTCGTCGTTGGGGATGCGCAGATAGTGCTGGTAGATCTGATAGGCCGGCGCGCCGTCCAGCTCGTACAGCACCTTCCCCTCCGCCCGCGTCACCTTCAGCGCGGAGCCCAGCGGCCGCCAGCCGATGACATAGGAATTCATCACGTGCAAATCCCCGCCGCCCATCATCGCAAGCACGATACCGTGCGTGTTGAACGCCTCGCCCTTTTCAAACACATAGGCCGAAAACACATTGTCGCCGAAGGCGCCGCCGCCCCAGATGGGAATGTCCTCCGGGATCTCCTCCTGCAGGATGGCGCAGACCTCGCGGATGGGGATGGTGTCGATGGTCATGATGACCTCGATGGCCTTCACCCCGGCGAAATCCGCCTTCATCGCCCGCAGCGCCGCCCGCAGGGAAGCCGCGTCCCGGTTCTCGATGGAGAGCAGACGGGTGCGCACAAAGCTGTCGGCGCACTCGAACATCGTGCAGGTGACGACCAGCTTCTCCGTCGTGATACTGCCCTCGAAGAGATTGCCCGACGCGGAAGCGCCGACGCAGGCGGCGTCCGGAAGCCCCTGCTCCACGATCTGACGGGCGCTGGCAACCTCTGCGTCGTCCGCGCCGTCGGAAAAGATGTGCACCAGCGCCTGTCCGCAGGCATGCGCCTGACGCCATGTCTGCCATTCCGCTACGGCTTCGCAAAAGGATGCCCTGTCCCGATACACCGTCTGAAACTGCTTCATTTGATCTCAACCCCCACAGGATGGTCGTGGCACATATATTACCTGATCTTTCCTATTATTTTATCATTTATGTAACGATTATGCAACCCCATTTGCGCAGTATCAGGTCAGTTTTTGCTCGTCCTGCATTCGGATCACTCCGCATAATACTTTTAATAGTCGGTGCTTCGTCTCGGGTCAATGGGTCTGCGATATAGAACTGTTAAAATATCGCCACCCCGCTGTTCTTCATCGCCTTGATTGTCTGAAGCGCGATATCGGCGTCATGGAAAATATCTCCCTGCGGATTCTCTCTGTTCGCGAAGGCCACGCCGACGCTCAGCCGGAACGGCGGCACCTCCTCGTGCTGATGGATCATGGTATTGATTCTGTTTACCTTTTCATAGATCAGCGGTTTGAGCTCGTTGTTTACCCGCGTCATGATGACGGCAAACTCATCCTCTCCAATGTGGCAAATGAAATCCACGGAGCGGAAATTGTGTTTCAGAACCTCCGCCACCAAATGAAGCGCAAGCCTGCCCGCATCCTCCCCGTTCGTCCGCTTGTATTCCGCGAAGTCGTCAATATCCGCAAGAATCAAAGCGATGTTGCGTTGATCCGCGTCCTTAAGGAGCATCGTGTAGGCGCTGTGATTGTAAAGTCCCGTCATCGGGTCATGCAGGGCCTCATAGGCAAATTGCTCCGCCGGCTTGATCTTGGGATCCCTTTCTGCCGCCTGGGTCCAGCCCGTTTCCATTTCCTTCAAATAGCGTTCAAAATCCTCGGCAGGCAGAGGCTTTGAAAAGTAAAAGCCCTGCACGATGTCGCAGCCCATTTCCTTCAAGGTAAACATCTGCTCCGCCGTTTCCACACCCTCGGCGATTGTTGGGACTTCGAGAGAATAAGCGATATCGATCACGGCATCCAGCATCCTGGTGTTTTTACGTTCCTTGAAGGCGTTTGTCATAAACTCCATGTCGATTTTCAGCGCGTCCATGGGAAGGGTCGATATCATATTGAGGGAGGAATAGCCGCTGCCGAAATCATCGATTTCAACCCGGAATCCCTCGTCACGCAAAGCCTTTACTGTGCGGATGATCTGGGCGGAATCCTGAGTGTAGGCGGATTCGGTGATCTCAAGCAGGAATTCTTCGGGGCGAATATCATATTTACGAATGAGCCGCAGCATGTGTTCCACCAGGTCATTATCAAATATATCGACGCGGCTGACGTTGACGGAGACGGGAACGCGCACCCCAAGCCTGTCCTTCCATTCCTTCATCTGGGCAGCGACCTCTTCCCAGACAAAGCTGTCCAGCTTCGTAATCATGCCATTGTTCTCAAACAGCGGTATGAAATCGCCGGGAGAGATCATGCCCAGATTCGGATGCTTCCACCGAACCAGCGCCTCCGCGCTGTTCAAAACGGGTATAGTGCTCTGGATCGCAAACTTGGGCTGATAGTAAACCACAAATTCCTTTTCCCGAATTGCGCGGGGAAAGTCCTCAAGGAGCTGTTCAAAAAACAATTCCGCTTTTCGCAGCTCGTCGTCATAGATGGCAACGTTCTTATTGAAGCTGCTTCGCAGTGTGTCAGCGGCCTGCTTTGCCCGGTCAAACCGCCGCTCCATGTCCATCGTCTTGTCCACACAGGGATAAACCCCCATCCTCAGACGGATCCTGCTGCCCATCCCCAGCGTCGCCGTATGCAGGATGCTCTCATAATCCTCCCGATGCGGACAGTAGACCAGGAAGGTATCCCCATCTCTGCGACAGACAAGGCCCCCGTCCGCCTCAACGCATTCCTTGAGCCGACGACCGATGCTGCACAGGACATCATCGCCGTAATTCCGGCCGTACTTTTCATTGATCAGGTGGAAATGGCTGATATTCACCTCGATGCAATCCATCTCCAGTTCCTTGTGAAATACGTCGAACTGATTGGCGTAGTTGAAAAAGAAGTCCCTGTTGTAGAACCCCGTGAGCTGATCGCGCTCCACGGAACGGATAATGCTTTGGTTATTTGAAACCTCAACCGCGTGCCGTGTGCGCGCCAGGATCATCTCCGGCATATGGCAGGGCATACCGATAAAGTCTATCGCGCCATGACAGAGGGCATGGACGCCTTCGGTCCTGTCTTCACTGAGGACGATCACCGGGATATGCATGAGCAGCGGATCCGTGGTGACACGGTCCAACGCTTCCTCCAGGCGCATATCCGCCAGCGGACAGCAGAGCATGACAAGGGCAAAGGCATCCTTGCCTCTGTGCAAAACAGTTATGGCCGCCTCACAGGTTGCGGCGCTTTCCACAACAAAGTGGCCTTCGAGGCACGCCTTGAGATAATCAAAAACTGCCCCGTTGCCCTCCACGATTAGAATGCTGGGTTTTAGCCTATCTGACATTGTGCCTCATCTCTTTTCACTTAAATGACAACCTGATTTCTTCCGTTGGCTTTGCCCATATAGAGCTTGTGATTGGGACTGCCGGCGGACCATCCGAATATATGGACAAACCACGTCAGCCATATCAGAATGATCGACGTGAAGCATACCAGGTTGATCCTCGGATTCATTTTGTTGATGCCGGCCAGGCACAGACCGGTCGCAATCAACAC
>JAFYBB010000297.1 GCA_017540445.1 Clostridia bacterium
CCCATCAAAACGAACGGAGGACAAAACCATGACGAACAATGAAATGAACCTTATGATCGCTGAGCTCGCCGCGAAGTGCAGTGTGACCCAGGAGGAAGCCAAGGCCGCGCTGGAAGCGGGCAACTGGAATAAGCTGACGGCGGGGCAGATGCTGGAAAACGAGAAGCTCCGCAAGGCACAGGAGATCGAGGAGGTCGTGTCGAACTGCGAGACCGCGACGGCCCAGGCTGTGGCAGACGAGCCCACGGTGAACGAGCAGACCGAAAAGGTCGAGCAGGCTGAGACGACCGAGAAGGTCGAAGACACCGAGCGCACCGAAGCCGGGAAGCACTGTTGCGGCAAGGGCATGAAGAACCTTGGTGACCACATCCGCCGGCTGGTGGCTTGTGGCAATCGCAATCGCTTTGTGGTACGTCGCAACGACGCCACGCTGCTGGAGCTGCCCGTCACAGTGGTGGTCGTGCTCATGCTGTTCGCGTTCTGGACCTGCGTGCCGCTGCTGGTGATCGGCCTGTTCCTGGGCTGCCGATACAGCTTCAGCGGGCAGGACTTCGACAAGGCCGTGGAATACATGAAGAAGACCGCCGTGGAAGCCTGATTCGTTCATCATAATGAACACCCCGCCGGGCATGCCCGGCGGGGCTTTCTATCAGGATGATGTCCTTCTTCTATGGAATACTGTCATTTTGTCCGATAAGGATCCCCGATGCCCCCATGCGACTGGCAAAAGCTGGACAGCGTTTGCTAATCATTCTGTATTGCAATCCGTCATACAATGGTGAATAATGGTGTCGGGAAGTATTCAACGAGCGGATTGCGATTGGTCTTGCCCAGGCAAAGGCGGATCAGTCCGCGCCATCGGCGGAAGTATTTGGTCGACTGATTGGGGAAATCGCCAATTATTGGGACAATGGAGAGGCTGCTCACTGCCACACCATTCCGCCGGAGTACATTTCTGTCCCGGAGATCATGGCCAGGATGCTCATGGGTGTGCGGTTATACCATCTGTCGCCATACCGCACACACGACATAAACTGGATCGTTTTCGCCCCGTCGATATCCAGCATGGCCACTCGCTCCGCCAGCTCGTCCGCGCCGCAGGACAGCCTCTGCCTCTCCATGTTTTTTTGCGTCTGTTCACTGAAGTAGGCCGCCGGGATGGAGGAGCGGATGTCTTCCGGGGTATAGATGGCGGTCAGAGAGATATGCCCCGGCCAGGTCTCGACGGGGCTCGTCTCCATGACATCGAGATAGTGGTTCAAGGTATTCTGATCATTGATGACCATGGGTGACATCTTTCCCAGGTCGCTGAAATCGGTTCCGACAGTCGTGTAATACAGCCAACTGTAGTACAGAAATTTGGATATCTCGTCCCGACGGCGTTCGATCAGTATGCCTCGGATGTACGGGCCGGCCACGGGCACCGTATAGTATCCGGCGGCGCTGATGCTTCTTATGCGGTCGATTGCCTCCGCGGCATTCATATTGTCAACGTATGTCTCTATGGCGAAGGTGGACAGCATGGCGGGGACGTCGCCCGCATTGAGGGCAGAGATGTAAGCGGTGAGGGCGTCCTCGGGAGAGTCGAAACCCGGGCCTTCGCCCTCAAACACATACGCGGTTTCCGGGGAGGAGTCCTGGGGGCGTGCCGCGCCGCATTCCACGCAGAAGTTGCCGCTTTGACCGGTGGTCCCGCAGTTCGGACAGGTCCAGCCAGCCGGCCGCGCTGCCCCGCATTCCATGCAGAAGTTGCCGTTGTTTTCGCTTCCGTCGTTGGGGCAGAACCAGGCGGCGGATTCCGCCATACAGGACGCACAAAGAAGGATGGCCAGAATCAAAAAAACAATACGCTTCATGTTGATCTCCTTTCTCACAGGGGAACGGCGGCGTTCGGTACGATGGGCTTTATCTCTTTGCCGGAGTTACGGATGTACGCGACGATGCTGCCTCAGTGGGCGCATCTGTAGAATGTCATGTGGGACAACTGCTTGGCTTCAATTATATAGCGGACAATCCCATTTTGCAATAGGGCCGGCGTCCCTCCGCCTGAAAATGTCATATCCTGTTCGATGCGCGGTTGGCGCGGAAACGCATGAGAAAGGGACACTGGGGACAGACACAGTAGAACCGTCCCCAATGTTACCCCCAATGTTACCCAAACCGTCCCCAATGTTCGACATACTACCCCATCAGCAATCGCTCATCCGTCAGGAACTGCTCGATTCCGACGTACTGTATTCCGTGGTCGTCCCTCCAGGGCTGCATGAAGCCCTGGACGACGACCGTTTTTTTGAACGAATCCGGGATGCGGAGCAGGGACGCGATTTCCTGCGCCCGCTTCTCCGGGTCCGCGACCGTCAGGGCGGACTGGATGTAAGTGCGGTCATCGCCCCGGTTGACGACAAAATCCACCTCCAGCTGTTTGCGGACCTTTTTGCCCGCGCCGTCCTTCGTTCCGATTTCCACGACGCCGACATCCACGTTGAAGCCCCTGCGAATCAGGTCGTTGTAGAGCACGTTTTCCATCAGGTGCGTTTCCTCGATCTGCCTAAAGCCCAGCCGGGCGTTTCGCAGGCCGGGATCGGAATAGTAGTATTTCGAGGGCGTCTGGATGTACTTTTTCCCCTTCACGTCATAGCGCTTTGCCTTTTGGATCAAATAAGCGTTTTGGAAGTATCCCAGGTACTTGTCGATGGTATCCGAGGAAACAGAAAGATGGCGCTCGCTCCTGAAGGTTCGGGCGAGCTTGCTCGGATTCGTCAGCGACCCGATGCCCGACGCGACGATGTCCAGCAGAATGGACAGGACCTCCTCATCGTTCAGGATCCGGTTCCGCTCGAGTACGTCCTTGATGTAGGTTCTCTCGAAGAGATCAGTGAGATAGCGGCTCTTCTCCTCGTGTGATTTCAGCGTCGTTACCAGCGGCATGCCGCCGTAGGTGTAGTACGCCTGCCACGCGCCGCGCCTGTCCTCCTCGTAGGCGGCAACAAACTCCGCAAAGGAGAGGGGGAATACGCGAATCTCGTCGCCGCGGTCCCGGAACTGCGTCAGAATGTCCGAGGAGAGCATATTGGAATTGCTCCCCGTGACGTAGACGTCCACGTTGGGCATCTGCATTAGGCCGAGCACCACGTCGATGAAGGTGATGGTCGCAGAAGGGTCGTCCAAGTATGGGTTTTTGATTTCCGAGACGAACTGGATCTCGTCGATGAACACATAATATCGCTTTTGATGGTCGGTGATCTGCTCCCGTATGTGCCGGTCCAGCTCCAGCGGATTCCTGTATCTGGCGTTTGGGAGGATGTCCAGCGCAAGGCCGATGATCTGCTCCGGAGAGACCCCTTCGCCAAGCAGATAATCCCTGTAGAGCTGAAACAGCAACACCGACTTTCCGCTGCGCCGAAGCCCGGTGATGACCTTCACCCTGCCGTTGTCCTTCTTCTGAATCAGCTGGTCGACATACTGCCGCCTCGGATACATCGCCTTCACCTCACGAAATTTTTGCAGACAAACACAGATATTTCGTGTCTCTGTATCCATATTAGCATATCCACATTCAATAATCAATATCCAGAGACGAAATTTTTGCAGATAGGCACAGAAATATCTTGTCTAAGCCGTTGCATGGTATGCCCCAAAAACCATGTGAGAAATGCAATGATTCCTCCAAATCTCCTATGAGAAATGCAAATGATGTGGCATACTGACAGGGGGTGATGACAAAAGATTCAGTCGGTTTGCGTAGATGTGATTACGCACTGCGCGCCGACCGGCATTTTGTCCGTGATGGACCGGGAGGATGCGGATGTGCTGACAGATTACCTGGAAGCGATTCATCAGCGCCTGCAATACAGAAAATGGTATTTCGGGCATTATCATGAAAATCGGGGGATTGATAAAAAACACATACGACTATCTGGAGACTGGCTCGCTGATCCGTTTGAAGAAGAATACGGAGAACATCATCATTCCCTCGGAGGAGGAGCACATCGAGCTGTTTCCGGTGGACTTCGAGGAGTTCCTGTGGGCGATGGGCGACGAGGCGACGGTTCCGCTGATCCGCCGGTGCTTTGAGGCCAGAAAGCCGCTGGGGCAGGCGCTGCATCGCAAAATCATGAACGTTTTTCGCCAGTATATGCTGGTCGGCGGCATGCCGCAGTCCGTGCTCGCGTATTTCAACGGCAAAGACTTCCGGGCGTCGGGCTCGCGCTCAGCGCCGATCACGCCACGCAGAAGTGTTACATGGCCGATACGGGCCTGCTGGTGACGCTGACATTCATGGACCGGGCCTTCACCGACAACGAACTCTACCGGGCGATCCTGTTCGACAAGCTCGACATCAACGAAGGCATGATCATGGAGAACATCGTGGCGCAGATGCTCCGCCGGAACGGACACAGGCTGTACTTCTACTCCCGTTCCGACCTTGAGCACCGGGAGAACCACATGGAGATCGATTTCCTGATCAGGGAGGGCAAGAAGATTTCGCCCATCGAGGTGAAATCGGCCAACTACCGTTCCCATTCCTCGCTGGACAAGTTCAGAAAGAAGTTTTCGCAGAAGATCGGCACGCCCTACATCCTCTACACCAGGGACGTGATGGAAAAGGATGGCGTGTGGCACCTGCCGATGTACATGGCGATGTTCCTGTAAAGTGGACACCGGGGACAGATACAGTAGAACCGTCCCCATGTCCACTGGGACGGCGTGGTTATTCCCCGACGGCCGCGTCGGTCGACCACATCATGTCCTCGAAGGTGAACAGGCGGCCCAGGCGGCGGGCGGCGGCGCGGTCGGCGTGGGCGGTGCGCACCACCGGGGCCTTGTACCAGAAGCCCAGGCAGCTGCGCTTCCAGATCCAGACGAGAAATATGATTTTGTACATGGCTGTTTCCCTTTCTGCCGCAGTGGCGGCGGTCGTGTCACGCGGCGATGGTCTCTTCCAGATAGTCCACATAGTCGGCGTAGGTCGAAAATACCATGCGGGAGCCGTCGGGCAGGAAGCCCAGGAAACCGCTGTGGGTGTAGTAGCCGGTCGGCGTAAACATGCGGGCACGCTCCTTTCGATGATGGCTTGGTCGTGGGGGATCGGGGAGGCCGTCCCCTTGATCTGTGATCAGCATACAAAAAAAGGTCTGTAAAAATCCTCCGACAAATGCCGAACGGGGCGTGAAGGTCGGAGGATTTCTACAGATGTTTTGAGGGCTGCTTATTCGGAGGCGCTTTACCGGAGATAGGCGTCGTACAGGCGCTGGATGTACTGCTTCAGTTCATGGACGGCGGGCGCGGGGCCGGTCAGGCGGATGCCGCCTCCAAGGCTGGTGAGCCAACCGTAGAACATGGGGCTGAGGGCCACGTTCACGCTGACCTCGAAGTGGGTCGGGCTGATGGGCAGCATGGGGATGTCCTTGCCGAAACGGTCGATCAGTATACCGGCCATGGCGTTCTCCGCTTCGAGGGTGACGGGGGTCACGGCGCCGCCGTACATGTTGAACACGCTCTGTTTGGTGTAATCGGCGGCGTGGTAGTGCGCTTCGCCCAGGCGGGGTTCGTCCGTCGTGCGTATGCGGAGCATCTTGTCCACGCGGAAGTGCTTCATCCGCGAATCCCCGGCGTCGAAGGCGACGAGGTAGTAGTATTCGTTGTCCAGCAGCAGCGTCCAGGGGCTGACCACGTACCACGCGCCGCCATGGCGCAGGACGGGGTTTTTGTCCCGGTCGTACTGGAAGTACTGGAACGTGATCTGCCGGTTGCGGTTGATGGCGCTGTTCAGGGCGTCCACGTTCAGCAATATGGACTCGTTCATGCTCTTGATGCGCCCGGAGACCAGCACCTGCCGGGTCAGCGCCCGGGCCTGATGGCGGCTGGTCAGCCTGCCGAGCTTGGCGATCAGCGCCCTGGACTTTCTCTCGGTGATGTACTTGGACGCCTGCACCGAATCCACCAGCAGCTTCAGCTCCGCCAGGTCGAAGTCCCGGCTGAGGACGCGGTAGAAGTAGCGCCGCCCCTCGTGGGTGTAGTCGATGTCGATGCCGAACTGGCGCAGCGCCTCGATGTCCTCGTAAAGCGTCTTGGCCGAGACGGTGTCAAACCCGTAGGCGGCGAGGCGCTCGTTGAGCTGCGCCAGCGAGAGGCCGTGCTCCTCGTCGGTCTCCTCCAGAAAGATCTTCATCAGGTACAGGCACTTGTACTTCTTCTGTTTGCCGGCCATGGGGGCTCCCTTCTGTTGTCAGCGGATCACATTTTTCAGAAAAGAGAGGGTCGCATAGTGGTAGAGATATATGATCTCGGCGGCGTAGGTCTTGCGAATGATCTCCTTGAGCACGTCCAGCTTGACCCGGGAGAAGGTGACCACCATGACGGATGCCAACGCCGACAGCGAGGCGAGCATCACCACCACGACGGTTGAGACGGACATGAAGGCGGTAACCGTCAGAGCCAGCAGCAGCAGTATCATGACTGCGTTGAACAGGATGTTCCATACGCTCCGTTTATGAATGATGGAGAGCACCCGCTCCGCCAGCAGGCAGGCCCAGAACGCCAGGGCAATCACGGACATGACATCCATGGTCGGACCGGCGATCGCCACCAGCGCGACACAGGCCATAAAGACGGAGCCGTAGACCAGATGGGCGATGAACGCCGAGCGCGATTTCGCGCGCAGCCGGAAGGCGCGGAACAGGTGCGCCGCGCCCATCGCCGCGAACATCGCGCAGAGGGCGAAGGCGACGTCCCCGGCTTCCGTGTCGCCGGCCCACTTCTTCAGGTAGCTGAAGCTCAGCGGAATGGTGAGTATGGAAAACAGCATGTCCCCGACGAGGGGGACGACTTTGCGGCGCTTTCGCGTCAGACCGGGCATGGCAAAATCCTCCTAACCGTATGGAAGGCGCGTCGTCACTGAAGCATGGATGCGCTGACCGCGATCATATCCTTGAGCTCGTCCAGGTTCACCTTTCCGAACGGCAGCAGGTACAGTATCTGGTGAACGCCCTCCACATAGGCCACGAAGATCAGGGCGAAGCCCGCCACAGGCACCAGCATGCCCATCCACGGATACTTCGGCTTGCGCGTGTAGGAGAACAGCAGCACCAGCGGGGCCAGCAGGAACAGGTAGACGGAGCCACCGAAGCCCACCGCCAGCGCGATGTCCATGCCCCGGTTCACCGCCAGGTCGATGTTCTCCTCCTGTATGGCGGCTTCGATGGCGGCCTTGAGCGTTTCGGCGTCGACTTCGTCCAGGTTGACCGGCTCCGGCGGGGCGTCGGTCGCGGCGGCTTCAGCAACGGCCTCCGGCGGGGCGCCGGTCGCGGCGGCCTCGGGCATTTCCCCCTTTGAATCCGCGGCGAGCGCGGCCTTGAAGGCCTCCATGTCGAATTGGCTCCCCTGCAGGGCGGCGGCAAACGCGGCGCCAAGCGTCTCGGCATCGTATGTCTTTCCCTGCAAGGCTTCCTCGATCGCGGCCGTGAACGCCTCCGCGTCGGACAATTCTCCCGGCAGGGCGTCGCCCAGCGCGGCCGTAAATGCTTTCAGATCGAAGTGATCCCCCTGCTTGGCGGCGGTCAGCGCCACCTCCAGCGCCGAGGGCTCCGGGGTCGGCGTCGCGGAAAGCCTCTCCTCGATGGTCGTCGCCGTGGACTGCACCATCTCGTTCATCGCGAAGCCGAACACCACCGCCAAATCGGCGATGCTCACGACCACGAGCATGATGGCCAGGAACACCGAGAAATTCCACGAATTGCGCCGGGTCTGGAGAAACGCCAGATATTCCTCGTGGGTCTTTCCGTGGCGGCGGAAGCGGAGCTCGCGCGTCTTGACGAACAGCGCCAGCGCCACAAACAGCACAAACGTCATCGGCGGCTTCACGGTCAACAGCGGATACGCCCAGATCGGAATCTCGAACACGCCCCTGGCGGAGCGCTCCTTGAGCACCATGCAGCCGATTTCATAGGCGATGGGCAGCAGCCCCAGCAGGCGGAAGATGAATCGGGACTTCCCCGTGAAAATGTGGCGGGGCTTGTAGTTCAGGAAGAACATCGACAGCGCGCACAGAAACAGGTCCACGAAGATGTTGAAGGCCACGAAGCCGCTGGGCGCGACCTGAGCGATCACGGTCTGAATCGCGGGCATGATCTCGCCGGGGTTTTCGATGAACGCCCGGAGGCCGCCCACGATGTAGCGGTAGAACACGAGGCAGAACAGCGCCCAGATGCCCGCCATCGCCGCGGCGTTCTTGATGATCTGCTTCACATAGCCGCCGTCCGCGTTCAGAAGCTGCGCGAACACGCAGATGAGCAAAAACGGCAGCGACAGGTTGGCGGCGTTATGCAAAAGCCCGAGCGCGCCCGCCGTGTTCACCGCCACGTCGGCGTCGATGCGGCCCGCGAGCCCCACGATCAGCGCGACCTGGGACAGCACGATGCACAGCCAGCCGAGGATCTGAAAGTGAAAGAAGGACAGGGGGCCCCTGTAGCGAATGTCGTTTTCGGAGGTCACCTCGTGGAGCTTCACGCGCTTCTTCTTCACCTTGTCTGTGTTGTCCCGCTTCCCGAACATGGGCCGCGCCTCCCGTCATATCGTTTCTTCGTCCCGGCATCTCAGGCCAATGGGTCCTGTCGATGACGGGCGTATCCGTATGGCTGTGGCGGTCATTCTTCCCCGAGATACGTCGGGTCGCTGATGTTGTCGAACGTCACGGATTGCACGACGAGCGGGCGGAGGTCCTCATCCTCAAAGTTCTCCGTATCCGCGACGTCGCCCGTCATCACAACATCGAAGCTGTAGGGGCCCTTGTTCATATAGGCAACGATGCTTTCCGGATCGGTAAAGCTCCAGCCGCTGTTGGTCCAGCCGTCGTCGAAGAGCTCCGCGCCGGTCTTTCCGACGAGCGCGTCGAGCGCCGCCTGAGCGGGAATGCCCTGGCTCATGTTGTCGATTTTGACGACCATGAGCGGCGAAACGAGCGCCCTGAGCTTCTCCTCATAGGCCGGATCGTCCCACTCAAGGTTGAAGAGCGCCTCGCTGACGTCGCCCGGCAGCTCCGCGATCGCGCGGTAGATCATCCGATCCTGCTCAAACGCGAGGACGTATTTATCCTCCGTGGCGCATCTGCCGTAATCCGGCTTGCCGAGCAGCTCGCCCACCGTCTGAACGGCGTCGAGGTCGACGTGGGTCTCGTCTGTGCCGGCGATCATAAAGACCGCGACGAGCTCCGTGTTCTCGTTGATTTCAACGGTGATCACATCCTCCGTGGAATAGTCTTCGCCGTTGCGCGTCCAACCGGCGAACTTGTAGCCCTCGCCCGGCCGTGCGGCGAAGGTGTAGGTCTCCGGCCCCTCGAGGCCGATGTACGCCGACTGGGACGGGTAATCATCGTCGAATTGGGGCGCGGCGTCCCCCTCGGCGTAGGCGATCTCGCCATCGCCTTCGGTGTTCACGGTCACGGTAAAGGCGGCTATCGGGATCTCATAAGGCGTGAAGTGGTATTCCCCGCCGCCCTCGACGGCCATCAACACGCCGTCGGCGCCGTCCTCGGACACGGTGACGACGAAGGGCTCGCCTTCGTCATACGGCGAGACGATATTGCCGTGCAGCGTCTCCCCCTCCTGCGGGATATACCAGCCGACCATTCTCTCCTCGCCGAGGAAGCTGACCAGCCAGCCGGGGTACTCCGCGTCCTCGGATGCCCCGATGATCAGCATCGCGTTGTTTTCGTCCATAAAATAGCCCGTCCGCGTCCACGTAAACGCCGCGTCGCCCGACGGCGCGCTTTCGCCCACGCAGGCCGCAAACGACAGAACAAACAGGAGCGCCAACATCATGCTTGCGATTCTCTTCTTCATGTTCAGTTCCTCCTTTTGATTCCGGTTCATCTCTTGACGATGGCTTCGGTTTCCCAAATCATTATAGCACGATTGTCGGCGTGCTGCGCAACTCGCTTCGCTCCCTTGCCCGCCGACCCGGAAAACCTGCGGTTTTCCTAATCATTATATCACATGCCATCGACCCGTGTATACCCCTTGCCCTGGATTTCCGGCACTTGGGGTATTCCCTTCTGAGAACCGTCCCCAATGTTCACCCCATGTCCCCCGGGGATTTTCTGCTTTGCAACGGCCGGGGAATGTGTTATAATTAACCTGTCGTTCCAGATATTGCTCAGGGGGATTTCAACACAGGAGGACACGGGGATGAAGAAAGCGCTGCCAGGGGGTCATACCGGCAGGCGTCAGCATGACGATATGCTCTTTCAGTCGGGCGTCATGGATTACGAGACGTTCCTGGCGGCGAACCAGAGGCGGGTCAACCGGATATTGAACAAGTTTCTCTGGTTCACGATACTGATCGGGCCGCTGTTGATGGTGGCCCTGCGCGCCGGGATCTTCCACAGCGTCAGCTATTCGATGTGCATCATCGTGTCGCTGCTGGTGCTGGCGCTCTCGTGCGTGCACTACGCGCTGGTCAGCCGGGAGGGCACGACTCTGAAGGCGGCGGTCATCGCGTTCCTGGCCATCGACAGCCTGCTGGTCCTGATGAACAGCGCCCACATCGGCATCTACATCACCTGGTTCGTGGTGCCGCTGATCAGCCTGATGTTCTGCGATTTCAGGATATTCGGCATCGCCGTCGTGCTCAATTACTGCATGATGACGCTGTCGGTGTGGCTGGTGTCGCCCTATTACGCGGGCCTGCGGGTGGACTTTGACAGCGCGTTCCAGTACTTCGCCGGGCGCATGGGCGGCTTTACCATCGAGACGGCGATCATGGTCTTGGCCGGGTACGGCCTGTGCCGGATCTCCACGTCCCACTACCGGGAGCTGATCCGCACGATACAGGACATCGACGAGCAGAAGAAGAAGGAAAAGCAGCTGATCCGGATCTCGATGACGGACGAGCTGACGCGGCTGAACAACCGGCGCAGCTACGACGCCGACATGGAGTCGTACAAGGAGGGGACGCTGGACGACGACTTCGTGATCTTCTCCGTGGACGTGAACGGGCTGAAGGAGGCCAACGACACCCGGGGCCACGTGGCCGGCGACGAGCTGCTGTGGGGCGCGGCCCAGTGCCTGCTGGCCGTGTTCGAGCCCGTCGGCAAGGTCTACCGGACCGGCGGCGACGAGTTCATGGCCATCGCGACCGGCGGCGAGCCGAAGGACATACTCGAACAGATCAACCGCGCCTCCGCCGCCTGGCGCGGGCAGTACGTGAAGCAGCTGTCGCTGTCGGTGGGCTACGCCGCCCATCGCGAGCACCCCGAGCTGAACCTGCACGGCCTGGAGATCCTCGCCGATCAGATGATGTACCGGGAGAAGAAGCGGTATTACAGCGAGGCGGGGAACGACAGGCGGAGGAATTCAGCAGTCAGCAGCCAGCAGCCATCAGCCAGTAGTCAACAGTGAGCGGATAGCGGGGTTGGAGATGGGAAAAGAGCGCGCTTTCGATACGGACAGGTTGATACCGGGCTACTTCAGGCTGGCGCTGCCGGTCGTGTTCAGCATGGTCATCACGCTGATCTACAACCTGGCGGACACGTACTTCATCGCGAAGACCGGCGACGCCATGCTGGTGGCGGGCGTGTCGCTGTGCGCGCCGCTGTTCACGGCGCTGATGGCCGTCGGCAACATCTACGGCCAGGGCGGCAATTCGCTGATCTCCCGGCTGCTGGGCGCGGGGGACCGGGACAGCGTCGGGCGGGTCAGCGCGTTCTGCTTCTATTTCGCGTTGCTGACCGGCGCGGTCATCGCCGTGCCGATGCTGCTGTTTCGCGGGCCGGTGCTGGGCCTGCTGGGCGCCAGCCCGGAGACGGCGCCCCACGCCCGGGCCTACTACGACGTGATCATCGGCGGCGCGCCGCTGATGATACTGTCGTTCATCCATACCAATTTGATGCGCAGCGAGGGCATGGCCACCCAGTCCATGCTGGCGACGGTGTCGGGGTCGCTGTTGAACATCGTGCTGGACCCGATATTCATAAGCGTTCTGGGCTGGGGCGCCCGGGGCGCGGCGCTGGCGACGGTGCTGGGCTACGCGCTGACCGACGCGCTGGGGCTGTTGTTCGTGTGCCGGCGCGCCGCGGCGCTGTCGGTGGACGTGCGCAGGGCGCGGGTCAGCCGGGGAGAGCTGAAGCAGATCTTCGGCGTCGGCTTCACGGCCGCCATCACCAACTTCGCCTCCAGCGCCTGCGTCGTGGTCATGAACCAGTTCCTGCTGCGCTACGGCGACGAGAAGATCGCCGCGCTGGGCATCGTGCTGAGGGTGACGATGATCGTTCAGCTGATGCTGGTGGGCTTCTCCTTCGGCGGCGTGCCGCTGTTCGGCTTCCTGTTCGGCGCGCGGGAGCGGGAAAAGCTGAACCGGCTGCTGCGGTTCTGCACGCTGTTTTTGTGCGCGCTGGCGCTGGCGGAATCGCTGGCCGTGTTCCTGCTGGCCGCGCCGCTGATGCGCGCGTTCATCGGCGACGCCGAGATCGTCGCGGACGGCGCGGTGATGCTGCGCTGGCAGATCTCGGGCATGGTGTTTACGGCGGTCGTGCTGCTGTACACCTGCCTGTTCCAGGCCAGCGGCAAGGCGCTGCAGGCGCTGGCGATGTCCCTCAGCCGGCAGGGCGTGTTGTTCGTGATCGTGTTTGTGATCGCCGTGGCGGTGGGCGGCTACCGGGGCTTCCTGGCGGCCCAGCCCGTGGCCGACGCCCTCAGCGCCGCGCTGGCCCTGGCGCTGTACCGCGGGGCGTTCGGGCGGGGGGAGCACAGCTGAG
>JAFYBB010000298.1 GCA_017540445.1 Clostridia bacterium
CGCTCCGCGTCGCTGCCGACGATGATACAGGCATAGCCCATGAGCGCCAACAGTACAACGAGAGCGATGCCTATGATGATGAGGATGGTTTTCAATGTCTCACCTTCATTTCGATTCTTGAATGATTCTTGCGTTTCTTCATATCCTATGGTATGATAGAGACAGAAAGGGGGCTGTGACCATGTGTGATAAGAACGAAGCCCTGTCAATTCTCAGCGAAGTCTACGAACGCTGCTCGCCGGTTCTGCCGATCAGCGACGCATATCTGTATGGCTCCTACGCCCGCGGCGACTATCGCCCCTATTCCGATGTAGACATCATGCTCATTTCAACGCTTCCTGAAAAGGAAATCAGAGCGCGGAATATGCAAATCTCGTCGATTGTCGGAGATATGTGCATCGACCATGACGTGACCATCTCCGTGAGCGTTCGCTCCCAGGATCAGTTCAAGCCGCAATCTCTGCCTTACCACAGGAACATTGTGATGGAGGGCATCCGATACAATGCCGGAGGCGTCAGCGCATGACCATCGAGGAAAGACGTGATCTATCAAAAGCGCGCTTTGACCGCGCCCGCGACTGCCTTCATACGGCGCGGGTCAACCGCGACATCAGTGACTATCGTGCCGCTGCCAATCGCTCATACTATGCCATATTCCACTGCATGCGGGCAGTCCTCGCGTTGGAGGAGATCGATATGAGCAAACACAGCGGCGTCATGGCTGAATTCAGAAAGCGCTATCTGAAAACAGAGATTCTCGACAGAAAGCTCTCAGCGATCATCACGCAGGCATTTGAAGTCCGCAACGCCAGCGATTACGATGATTTCTACATCGTGGCAAGGGAGGATGTCGATCTACAAATCGAAAATGCCATCCTGTTCATGCGCACCGTTAGCAATTACCTGATCGCGCAGGGCGTTGCAATTTCACTTGAAAATATCGAAGGAGCCGAAGCATAGCGACGGCTCCTTCCCCTATTCTGTCAGAACTTCCTGCGGTTCTTCCGCATCACAAGCACAGCGGTCATCAGCCCCAGCAAAGCGACCGCGCCGATGCCGCCCCACAGGAGCGGGTTGTTCATGTCGCCGGTCTTGGGCGTATCCGGCATGGGCGTTCCGGGCTGCGCGGGGTTTTCCTCAACGTCCTTCATGGTGACGGTCTGAATCTCGGCAGTATCCTTCACCTCAAATTGCACATCCTCCGCGATCAGATAGCCGGACGGCGCGGTCTCCTCGCGCAGCGTGTACTTCCCGATGGGCAGCATCTCGATGTAATGCGGCTCGGTGGTGGAAGTCCAGGTCTCCACGACCTTACCCTCGGAATCCAAGATGGTCAGCTTCGCGCCTTCCAATTCCTTTTTGCCGGTCAGGTCAGTCTTGGAAATCTTCACCTTCGTCACGTCGTCCTTCATCTCCACTGGCTGTACGTCTCCGGTATCGGAGATCGTGAACACAATACTCTCGGCGGTGGCATAGCCCGACGCGGGCAGCGTCTCCGTCAGCGTGTAGGTCTTGCCCACGACCAGGCCGGTGATGCGGTGCGGTTCCTTTTCGGAAATCCAACTGTCAATCACGTTGCCGTCCTCGTCGGTCACTTGTAGGCTCGCGCCCTCCAATTCTTCGCCGGTGGTGAGGCTGGATTTGGTCACGTCCACAAGGGTGGGCATATCCTCAAAGGTGTATTCCATCTCCACGACAGCGACATCGGTATTGCTGCCGTCAAAGGTGAAGGTCTGTACATTCGGATCGGAGGCATAGCCCGCGGGCGGGGTGATCTCTTTGATAGCATAATCGAAGCCCACGGGCAGATCGACCTCAAAGGTCAGCCTGCCATTGGAATCGGTGGCCCGCTGCTCGATCAGGGTATCCTTCGCCAAGATGATCTTCCCATTCTCGCCGGTGATGTCCTCGGCACTGTACAGGCCAAACACCGTGCCCTCCAGCAACCTGTCGCTGTCCTTTTCCTTTTTCACAACGGTCACGCGCGCCCGCTGGCGCTCGTTCTGCCATGCTTCGGAATAGGTTACGACGGGCGTTTTGGAATCTCGGTAAGCCAGGTCGATCAGGCGCGGTTGGTCGTCCAGCACATACCCGTCCTGCGTGGCGATCTCTTTCACCATATAGCGGCCCAGGGGCAGGTTTTCCATAATCGCCACGCCGGTGTTGTCCGTGGTGATGGTGCCGATCTGCGTCCCCGCGGCGTAGTAGTCCGGGGATACGCCATCCGCCTGCTTGATGTCGTCATAGGCATACACGCCGAATGTCACGTCCTTCAGGCCGCCGGTGATAAAGGAGAATGTGTTGCCGATCCAGCCGGTGGCGCTGTCCAACACGGAAACATCGCTCAGGAACTCGCCGGACTTGTTGATGATGATCTTGCCCGTGGGCACCTCGTCCTTCATTATGACCTTCTGAATCTCGGCGGTGTCGCCCACGGTGAACTTGACCGTATTGGAGATCAGGTAGCCATACGGGGCGATGTCCTCGCGCAGCGTGTAGGTCGCGCCGATGGCCAAACCTTCGATCAGGTGAGGCTCGCCCGCCACGGAAGTCCAGGAATCAATCTCCTTCCCGCTTGCGTCCAGCAGCGTCAGCTTCGCGCCGTCCAGCTCCACGCCGGTGGTGATGTCGGCCTTGCTGATGGCCACGCGGGTAGGCTGGTTCTCATAGGTGCCGGTAACGGAAACCACCTTCACATCCTGCCCCTGATAGGCCGCCTCCAGCTCGATCACTTCATCCGACAGAACGTAGCCCACCGGAGCCTGTAGCTCGTTGACGAGGTACTTGCCCAGGGGCAAGTCGATGTCAAAGGCCACGCTGCCGGTCTCGTCGGACACAGCAGTGGAGATGCAGGTCCCGGCAGGCACGATGACGGTATCGTGGGCACGGATATCTTCACCCGCATACAACCCAAGCGTCGCGCCGGGCAGCTTGATGTCCTTGCCCTCGGCCTTGTTTTCCACGACCAGGCTGACCTTTTGGCGGGTGTTGGCCACCGTCGCGGCCTCCACCACGATCTCCGTCTCCTGGTCGGCGTATTCCAGCGTGACGGTGACC
>JAFYBB010000299.1 GCA_017540445.1 Clostridia bacterium
CGGACCACGGTCTTCAGGGTCTCATAGCCGAAGTACTCTTCGAGGTTGCGCTTGTTGACGGTGATGTTGCCCTCACCGGGGATCAGACGAACGCGGGCGATCGCCTTTTTCCTTCTGCCGACAGCATGGAATCCAACATTACTCATTTCTTCGTCCTCCTCCCTATTACAGCTTCAAGGCTTCGGGCTTCTGGGCCTGCTGATTGTGCTCGGGGCCGGCGTACACGAACAGCTTCTTGGCCATCGCGTAGCCCAGGGGGCCCTTGGGCAGCATGCGGCGGACGGCCTCGCGGAACGCGAACTCGCTCTTGTTGGCCATCAGCTTGCGATAGGTGATTTCCTTCAGTCCGCCCGGATAACCGGTGTGATAGCGGTACACCTTCTTGTCCAGCTTGTTGCCGGTCAGCACCAGCTTGTCGGCGTTCACGACGATGATGTAGTCGCCGCAGTCGCAGTGGGGCGTGAAGGTGGGCTTATGCTTGCCGCGCAGCATGGAAGCAACCTGGGAAGCCAGGCGGCCGAACACCATGCCCTCTGCGTCGATGACGTACCACTTACGCTCGACGTTCTGGGGATTCGCCATATAAGTACTCACGAGTCTTTCCCTCCAATTTCGATCACCGGCGCGAATCGCCGGTTCGCACGGCGGCCCTGAAGCGCGCCCTGCCAATCTACAGATCTATGCTTCTTGCATCGGGTGTGGTCAGTACCCTGTGCAAACATGTCACTGCCCGGGGCTATTGAGCGTATTGACACAAGGTGTATTATAACCAATTTCAGGCGGTGCGTCAACCGGTTATTCCCACGGGATAAAACATTTAACATCTCTGTGGCGGGGGAACTGCCCGCATGAGGTCGATGAGCCCGCCCAGGGCGGCGGTCAGCGTGGCGACGGCGCAGAGATAGCCGAACCCCGCGCAGATCCAGAAGCCGGTCAGGCCCCACCGGGCGGAGAGGATCACGGTGGGCAGTGCCTGTATCAAAAGCGCCCGGCCGCCGCGGACGATGGCCGCGTTGGCGCACAGCAGCAGCGCGCCCAGCAGCGCCCCGCACCGCGCGCCCAGGGCCGCGGGACCGTCCGACAGCCGACCAAATCGCGCCGCCGCGCCGGCGGCGAGGCAGGCGCTCAGCGCGCCGTAGGCGAGCGCCAGCAGCAGCGCGGCGGGCACGCTGTCCTCCAGCGCCAGGCTGGCGTCGCCCCGCACGTATACGCGCACCGGCCCGGTGTCCAGCGCCAGCGCCGCGTAGAACAGAAGGCCCAGCACCACGACCGGCAGGCCCAGCAGCGGCAGGGCGCGAAGGCCGTTCCTGTTGAAGAGCAGCGCCAGCAGCAGCGCGGCTGTCAGGCCCCACAAGAACGCGTGCTCCATCGGCAGCGCGATGGCCGCCGTCTCCCCCGCCCGGCGCAGCATCACCACGCAGGCGACGGCCAGCAGCAGCCCATACAGCGCGCAGGCGGCCCGGGCCGCGCGCCTGCCCAGCATCCGGTAACACAGTTCGGGAAAGCTCATCGCGTCCTGCCGCACCGCCTCCCGGGCCGTCAGGCCGGTCAGCAGCGCGAACACCAGGCAGGCGAAGCCTATGCCCGCCCAGGCCGCCCGCCCCGTCTGGGAAAAGAAACACACGATCTCCCGCCCGGAGGCGAAGCCGGTACCGGCCGCCGCCGCCACGATCGCAAGCGCCGGGCGCCATCGCTGCCTGTTCATCATGGAAAGACCCCCGTTTCACATTCATGATATGCGAAACAGGGGGCCATTACCCGGGCGCCGCGCGCCGGGCTCACGCTTTTATTTCATTATATCCGGACGCCGCTCACGGAGTCCCCGCTTCCTCGCGGGCCAGCTCCTCGGCGGTCTTGTCCACCGGGCTCTGGGCCTCGTACACCCAGCCGAGGGACGGGTCCTCCTCCAGCGCCTCCGGGAGCGCGGCCTCGTCCGGCTCCGGCGGGCGGGTCACCGCCTCCATGGTCGGCGCGAACTGAGGGTCCCGCTCCGAATCGCCGCGGCTCAGCCCGCCGATCATGCCGGTGATCAGCCGGACGATCAGCACCAGCGCCAGCACCGCCGCGACGGTCAGCGCCGCCGGCAGCACTGCCCTGGGCCAGAGGGGCGGCCGCCCGCGCCTTGGCCGGCTCAATCCGCGTACTTCCGGATGAACTCGGGCACCTGATCGGCGGAGATGCTGATGGAAAGCACGAAGTTGCACCGGTGGGCGTTCGACACGGTTTCGAGGTTTTCAAAGAATTTCTGCATTTCGGGGTCGTCCAGGGGCGTCCTGACCAGCTTTTTGAACGCGTCCACCGCGATCAGCGACAGGTCGAAATCGGCGGAGAGCATGCCGCACACGAAGGCCAAAAACTCCATGGCGCCGCACTTGTAGGCCGCCGGGTACTCGCTGGCGTCCACGAAGCGGATCTCGTGGCGCAAATCGTACATGTAGCGCTTGTCATCGTCGATGAAGATGATGTTGCCGTGCTCGCTCTTGAGCGCGTCGTTGGTCAGGTCGATCAAACGCTTGGTCTTGCCGCTGCCCTTGTCGCCCAGTATCACTTGAATCATGGTTATCCTCTCCTTCTTGATTTGAGGTGGGGTACCTGTGGTTTGGTCGGAGGCCTCCCCCGCCGGGATATCCTCCTCACATCCATTATACTATAGATTTCCTGAAAAAACAAGCCGCGGTTTTTAACGGCTTTCGCAGTTTGTAACCTTTGCATAATGACACCCGCGGCGCAATGATGATAGAATACACCCAAGAACACCATCGAGGGAGGCACATTATGCAGCAGGATATGATCGTGATACTGGACCTCGGCAGCAATCAGAACACCCTGATCGCCCGCGACATCCGCGCGCTGGGCGTCTACACGGAGATTCATCCCCACGACATCACCCGGGAGCAGCTGGAAGCGCTACCCAATGTGAAGGGCATCATACTGAACGGCGGCGCGAACCGCGTGGTGGACGGCGTGGCCATCGACGCCTCCGACGCCGTGTACGGCTGCGGCCTGCCCCTGATGGCCGTCGATCACGCGGCCAAGCGCTCGGACGTGACGCTGGCCAACTGGCCCGCGGGCGACCCCTTCCGCAGGGAGGCGCTGCGCAGCTTCGTGTTCGACACCTGCAAGGCCCAGGCCAACTGGAACATGGACAACTTCATCGCCGACCAGATTGAGCTGATAAGGAAACAGGTGGGCAGCCGCAAGGTGCTGCTGGCGCTGTCCGGCGGCGTGGACTCCTCGGTGGTGGCGGCGCTCCTGATCCGCGCCATCGGCGACCAGTTGACCTGCGTGCACGTGAACCACGGCCTGCTGCGCAAGGGCGAGCCGGAGCAGGTGGTGGAGGTCTTCCGCAACCAGCTGGGCGCGAACCTGATCTACGTGGACGCCGTGGACCGCTTCCTGGACAAGCTGGCCGGCGTGGCCGACCCCGAGCAGAAGCGCAAGATCATCGGTGCGGAGTTCATCCGCGTGTTCGAGGAGGAGGCCCGCAAGCTTGACGGCATCGACTTCCTGGGCCAGGGCACGATCTACCCGGACATCGTTGAATCCGGCACCAAGACCGCCAAGATGGTCAAGAGCCACCACAACGTGGGCGGCCTGCCCGAGGACTTGAAGTTCGAGCTGGTCGAGCCGCTGAAGATGCTGTTCAAGGACGAGGTGCGCGCCTGCGGCGTGGCCCTGGGCCTGCCGGACAGCATGGTCTACCGCCAGCCCTTCCCCGGCCCCGGCCTGGGCGTGCGCTGCCTGGGCGCCATCACCCGCGACCGCCTGGAGGCCCTGCGCGAGGCCGACGCCATACTGCGCGAGGAGTTCGACCTGGCCGGCCTGCGCGGCAAGGTGTGGCAATACTTCACCGTGATCCCGGACTTCCGCTCCACCGGCGTGCGCAACAACGCCCGCTGCTTCGAGTGGCCGGTGATCCTGCGCGCCGTGAATACCGTGGACGCCATGACCGCCACCGTGGAGCAGGTGCCCTGGCCGGTGCTCCTGAAGATCACCGACCGGATCCTCAGCGAGGTCAAGGGCGTCAACCGCGTGCTGTACGACCTGTCGCCCAAGCCCGTGGCGACGATTGAGTGGGAATAGTAAATTCTGTTCTTACAGCCTCGAAAAGTACCGTAATTGCGGTACTTTTCGAGGCTACGCCTTTTCTGTGGCTACAAATCGGCTACAAAAGAGGCGCTTTTATTATACATGATTTCAAGGATAATCCAGACAATAAGCAAGAGGACCGACCAAACCAGGTCGGTCCTCTTGCTTGCTTTTGCATTTATCGTTGAGATCTGGGACGTTAAAAGTGTTTGACTGTTGGACTCAGAGTCAGTTTATCAGTCGCGCCAGCTCAGGGTGTCCAGAACCGCGCTGATCGCATCGTCGCGCGCCATGCTCATTTCTTCGTCGTCCAGCTTGTCGACCATGACGATGACCGCCAGACTCACGCCTTCCTCCGGCCGGACGATAAAGCGCTGCTCGAGGGAATCCTCGTCGTCAAAGGCGTACATGTGGACATCCTGGAAGCCGTTCCACTCGCCGCGGGTCACTTCGATGCCAGCCTCCTCGATCTCCGCGAAGCTGTCGTCGAAGTCCTCGGGATCTTCGATCTTCGTCTTCTGGAACTGGATCATCGTGTTGCCCCAGAAAGCATAAGTTCCGTTCATCGTGATCACCAGGTCGGAATCCTCCGCATCATCCTGGTATTCCTCGCCGACGATCACAAAGGCGTCGGGATCATAGGAGAAGGTGAATGCCCCCGCCCGATCCGTGTAGCTCTCGACGGCGGTCTCCTGCACGTCGCCCTCGTCCTCCGCAGCGGGCTCGGCGTCGTTCAGGCTCTCGCTGGAGCAGATGGTGGAGATGATATGCTGGATCGCGTCCTCGCCCTGTTCGCTCTGGGGGATGAAGATGAAGGAATAGCTGGTGCCCTCGGGGCTGACCAGGGAATAGACCATCGCGTCGTCGTCCCCGCCCTCGGAATAGACCAGATCGATGCCGTTGAAGTTCACCAGTTCGGAGCGCACGATGTACTCCAGGCCGTTGAAATGCTCCATCAGGGCGTCCAGGTCGGCGTAATCTCCTTCCACGGGCTGCACCTGCAGAAGCACGTCGTCATTGCTGGCTTCATAGAACACGTTCTCCGCGGGTTCGCCTTCCGTGGGCTGGAAATCCGCGGGCAGCTTCATGGCCACGCCGCTGCCCTCGAAGGTGTAGTAGGAGCCGTCGGATTCGCCAGGCACGGCCTCGATCCGCTCGAAGACCACGTCCTCGCCGAGCGTGTCGTCGTGCCAGGTCAGCGTAGCGTTCTCGGGGGTATTGCCCTCAAAGCCGATGGCGAAGCTGCCGACGGTGCCCGCGGTCCTCGCCTCGCCCAGCTCGGCGTCCCCGTCGGTCGGCGCGTTCCAGAACTTGCCCTTGTCATAGACAAATCCCAGGACTTCGCAGTCGTAATAAACGGTCGTCTTGAAGATGTAGGCGCCGTGGGTCAGCGGGGATACTGCCTCCACGTCCCAGCCGCGCTCCGGGTTCTTCTCGACCTTGAGCGTGGTGAACTGGGTGTCTCGCTCCGCCCATTCGCCGCAGATCCAGGGATCGTTCTCCTCCTCGGCGGGGGACATGGTGGCGCTGCCACCGGTGCACTCGGTCACCATGTTGCCCTCCACGCGCAGGTCCCAGGTGTGCAGCTCGTCGCAGGCGACGCCGGTGTAGTGGCGGGCGGTCACGGTCGCCTCGCCGTCCTGCGAGGGATCGAAGCGCGCCACGAAGGCGTCCCTGTCAAGGCTGGCGTCGTAGAGCATGACGACGTCCTGGTTCTCGGTTTCAAACACCCAGCCCAGATCGCCCTCGGGGTCGTCAATCCGGATATAGTAGCTGCCCTCTTCGATCCGGCAGTCCATCTTTGTGCCCACGTCAGCCTCCGCCAGCGCGGCGAAGCCGCACAGCAGTGCCAGGGACAAAACCAACGCAATAAACTTCTTCATGGTAAGACCTCCTTGAAAAGTTGCCTTGTTGTTTGCTTGTGGGGATAGCATATCACGCCAACCATCACAGAACTGTCACACAGGTCGGCAGGACCGGTACGCGCTGCTTCCGCGAATCAACAGGTGTCCGTTCCGCGTGCCTGGATGATAAATAGCTGCGGTTCTCCGCTGTTCCTCCTTTCCCTGCGATCCGCCGACGCAGCCCGGGCATGCCCGCGATACGGCCTTGCCGCAGCTGTTTTCCGCGACCATCGCGCCCTATAGGGCCGCCCGCGCGATCCCCCGCACCTTCTTGATCGTCCGGATCGTGTACAGAATGCCCAGCGTGAGCATTGCCAGGACCAGGACGCCGCTGACGACCTGGGCGGCGGTGGCTTCCTTTTCCATGAGCCAGATCACCAGGTCCAGCCCGCTGTCCCAGCACCCGTGGAATATGAACGGCACGGCGATCGCCATGATCATTTCCCTGCGCATCCGGGGCCGATCGTTCGCGGCCCTGGCCTCTTCGTATTCAAACCAATGCCCGCCCTGATTGAACTGCCATGTGATGTGCATGGGAATCGCCAGGCCAACGGCCACTGCCGCGGGATTTCCCTGAACAGCCTTTTCGACCACGCTGTAGACCAGGCCGATCAGCCCCGCGACCAGGATGTAGTCGGTCTTCCGCCCGAGCTTCAGGGAACGCTTCGCCAGCAGAAAGCCGGTGAACTTGAAGAATTCCTCCAGCAGCGCCGCGCGGAAAAAGTCGGACAGGAGCTCACGCTTAAAGTCGGACAGACCGACGCGATCGGCGACGGCATCCCATAGGATTTCAGTCGCGATTATCAAAAGACATGTGTAGCAGAAACCGTAGACAGCGGCCGTCTTCCAATAGTCCTTCTTCGTCAATACCCGATTTTCGCCCTGCGCGCGAACCGCCGGCAAGTACCAGCACAGCGATATAATGAC
>JAFYBB010000300.1 GCA_017540445.1 Clostridia bacterium
CCCAGAACATCGACATGCTCAGCCTTTCCGGCCACAAGTTCCCCGCGCCCAAGGGCGTCGGCGCGCTGTACGTGCGCCACGGCGTGCGGCTGCAGCGGCTGATGGAGGGCGGCGCCCAGGAGCGCGGCCAGCGGCCCGGCACCGAGAACCTGGCGGGCATCGTGGGCCTGGGCAAGGCCATCGAGCTGGCCACCTGCGACATACCGGCCCGCGCGGCGAAGATGTCCGCCATCCGCGACCACATGATTGAGCGCATCATGAACGAGATTCCACACGTCCAGCTGAACGGCCACCCCACACAGCGCATGTGCGGCAACGTGAACGTGTCGTTCTACTTCATCGAGAGCGAGAGCGTGCTGCTGCACCTGGACCTGCGGGGCGTCGCGGCGAGCTCCGGCTCGGCCTGCACCTCCGGTTCGCTGGACCCCAGCCACGTGCTGCTGGCCATCGGCGTGTCCCACGAGCACGCCAACGGCTCCATCCGGCTGAGCCTGAGCGACGAGAACACGATGGAAGAGGCGGACTACGTGGTGGACTGCCTGGTGGAAACCGTGGCGCGGCTGCGAGCCATGTCCCCGCTGTACGAGGATTTCCTCAAGGGCGTGGAGACCGTGGGCACCGACGACTGACATACAACGCGAAACAGGAGGCACGATTATGGAATATACCGAGCAGGTCATGGACCACTTCATGAATCCCAGGAACATGGGCGAGATGGAGGACGCCAGCGGCGTGGGCACCGTGGGCAACGCCAAGTGCGGCGACATCATGCGCATCTACATCAAGGTCGAAGACGACGTGATCACCGACGTGAAGTTCAAGACCTTCGGCTGCGGCGCGGCCATCGCCACGTCCAGCAAGGCCACCGAGATCGTCAAGGGCATGACGCTGGAGCAGGCCGAGCAGGTGACCAACAAGATGGTCATGGAGGCCCTGGGCGGGCTGCCGCCGGTGAAGGTGCACTGCTCCGTGCTGGCCGAGGAGGCCCTGCACGCCGCCATACAGGACTACCGGACAAAGCTTGAAAAGGGCGAGGCGCCCCAGGCGGAGGAAGAGGAAGTCCGGTATGTGTGAGGAACATGGCCAGCGGGCCGGTCGGATCAATCCGGCCGGCCCGCTGGAATGTTGCCCGGGTCAGTGTTGTTCAAGCAGCGCCATCATATCGGCGGGCGTCACGATGAAATCGCAGACGGGGAAGTGACGCTGGTTGCCGGTGATCAGATAGGCGTCGTCTTCCTTTCGCTTTTCCATGACGACCTCGTAGAAGACGATATCGTCCGCATCGGGAAGAACAGCATGGGTTGGGCTTGGCGATACTGCTATGCCGTATTGGCAAATCATGGACAGCAAAGCCATGATGCGTTGCGTGGAGAAGGGAAACTTACGCCGGTGAAGCACCTCGTCGTATTCCGACAGGATTTCCTCACTGTACAGCGGAACGATCCGTCCGTCGGCTATGGCGTCGACCACCCGCGCGGTCGGGGAGTCTGGGTGTTTGGTCAGCAGAGAAGAGACCAGAACATTGGTGTCGAAGACGGTATAATACCTCATTGCCTGTTTTTCCTCTCCGCCCGGGCGGCGCGAATCTCCGCATTGATTTCCTCCAGTGTCATTTCCGGCAGGTCACTGGCTTCGCTGCGCAGCGCGTCGATGACGGCCTGCGCGTCGTAGCGCGTCATGGGCTTTGCGTCGGGCAATACGGCCGGGAAGGGCAGGCCGCGGACCATGCGCGTGCGCTCCATGAACATGCGAAACGCCGTGTTCAAATCCATGCCCAGGGCAGCGTAAATGGCGACGCAGTCATCGCGCAGGGCCTTGTCGCTTCTGAATTGATTCAATACCTGCTCGGCCATACAGATACCCCCTATATCAAATACAAGACATATTATTTTTGATTTGTTCTGTATTTATTATATCGAGAAATGGCCAAAAGTCAAGTGTTGACATTCTCCCGATTTCATAGTATATTGGTTACGCGCCATCCTTCAACCGGGGGATGGCGCGTTTGGAAAGGCGGGCGATATATATGAATCGACAGATAGCCAGGATCGGGGCGGGGATCGTGTGCGCGACGGTGTTCCTGTTCGCCCTGTTCCTGATCGTGGATTTCAAATTCGGCTACTTTCTGGTGTGCATGTTTCTTGTGGCTGAAGCGGCTTCTGATGCTGCACGGCGCGTTTTTCATCGGTTGCTTCGTCATGCCGATGACCGGCGCGTTCAGTTCGATGGCAGGCGGGCAGAGCGGCTCCGGCGGGGTGATCGCGCTGGTCGCCTGGTGCGCGTATTTCCTGCCCGTGGGCGTGTTGGCCTACAGGCATTTCAGATGACATCAACGGAGGGCGACACATGATACACGGCAACCTGACCGGCATCCGCGAGAGCACGCTGAACGAGCTGGAAAAGCTGTACGACGCCGAGTTCGGGCGCACGGACTTCCTGCCGGACCGGCTGCTCAATCTGCTGGTGCGCTATACCGACCTGTTGAACCGGGAGATGCTGGTGTACCTGGGGCGCGACGGAGAGGTGCTGGAGATCGCCATCGGCTCGATTGGCTCCATCGCGCTGCCGGAGCTGCACCTGCGCCGCAACATCGACCGGCTGGCGGGCTTTCGCTGCATCCACACCCATCCGGGCGGCGACGCGCGGCTCTCGGACGTGGACCTGCAGGCGCTGCGGCTTTTGCGGTTTGATTCGATGTGCGCCGTGGGCGTGGGCGAGGGCCGCTGCACCGGCATCAGCGCGGCGTTTCTGGGCTAGGCGGAGTACGACAACCTGTCCGTCGTCGTCAAGGGCCCGGTGAAGCCCGGCCGCGTGCCGCAGATGCTGTGGATGAAGGAGATCGAGCTGGCCGAGGAGCGGGTGAAGCGCGCCATCGAGCAGGGCGGCCTGGTGGAGACGGCGGAGAAGGTCATGCTGATCTCCACCGACTCCGAGGAATCGCTGGACGAGCTGGCGAGCCTGGCCGAGACCGCCGGGGCGATGGTGATCACCCGGGTGATCCAGAACCGGCAGAAGCCCGATTCCGCCACCTACATCGGCAGCGGCAAGGCCGAGGAGCTGGCGCTGGTGTGCCAGGCCATGGAGATCGACCTGGCGATACTGGACGACGAGCTGACCGGCGCCCAGCAGAAGAATCTGGAGGACATACTGGGCGTGCGGGTGATCGACCGCACGGCGCTGATCCTGGACATATTCGCCCAGCGGGCCCAGTCCGCCGAGGGCAAGCTGCAGGTGGAGCTGGCGCAGATGAAGTATCGCCTGCCGCGCCTGACGGGCATGGGCACGGTGCTCTCGCGCCTGGGCGGCGGCATCGGCACCCGCGGCCCCGGCGAGACCCGGCTGGAGGTGGACCGCCGCCGCATCCGCAGGCGCATCGACGACCTGGAGGGTCAGCTGAAGGAAATCAAGAAGCAGCGCGACCTCAGGCGGGCCCGCCGGGAGAAGACCGGCCAGGTGACCGTGGCGCTGGTGGGCTACACCAACGCCGGCAAGAGCACGCTGCTGAACGCGCTGTCCGGCGCGGACGTATTGGTGGAGGATAAGCTGTTCGCCACGCTGGACCCGGTGATGCGCCAGGTGGCGCTGCCGGAGAACCGCAGCTGCCTGGTGGTGGACACGGTGGGCTTCATCCGCAAGCTGCCCCACCAGCTGGTGCAGGCGTTTCGATCGACGCTGGAGGAGGCGCTGTACGCCGATCTGCTGGTGGTGGTCTCGGACCTTTCAAGCCCGAACTACGCCCAGCAGCGGGCCACCGTGTTCGAGGTGCTCCGCGACCTGGGCGCGGGCGACCGGCCGATCCTCGAGGCGCTGAACAAGGCCGACCGGGTCAACGTGACCGGCATGGTGGAGCCCGCCGACGCGATACTGATCTCCGCGAAGGAGGGCCGGGGCCTGGAGGATCTGAAGGCGGAGATCTCCCGCCGGATCGCCGCGCTGCGGCACCGGGTGGAGCTGATGATCCCCTACGACAGGGGCAACGTGCTGTCGCTGATCCACGGCAAGGGCCAGGTGGTCGAGGAGGAGTATCTTCCCGAGGGCACCCGGGTGGTGGCCCTGCTGGACGCCGCGCTGTACCAGCGGGCGCTGGGGATGCTGCAATGATTTGCGGAGAGGGGGCGGGGGCATGACCCTGCAGCAGCTGAATTACATCATCACGATATCGGAGATCGGCTCCATCAACCGGGCGGCGGAGAAGCTGTACGTGTCCCAGCCCTCGCTGACCAGCGCCATCAAGGAGCTGGAGAAGGAGCTGGGCATCGTGCTGTTCAACCGCACGGGCCGGGGCGTGACGCTGACCGCCGACGGCGCGGAGTTTCTGCCCTACGCCCGCCAGGTGTACGGCCAGTACCTGAACATGATGGAGAAGTACGGCCGGGGCGGCGAGCGCAAGCAGAAGTTCGGCGTGAGCTGCCAGCACTATTCCTTCGCGGTGAAGGCCTTTGTGGAGATGGTGAAGGCCTACGACGTGGCCAAATACGAATTCGCCATCCGCGAGACCAAGACGCTGAACGTGATCAGCGACGTGGCCCAGATGCGCAGCGAGATCGGCATACTGTACCTGAGCGACTTCAACCGCAAGGCGCTGTTGAAGCTGCTGCATGGCAACGGCCTGGCCTTCCACCACCTGATCAACTGCAACGCCTACGTGTACCTGTGGAAGGGCCACCCGCTGGCCGGGCGGGCCTCCATCGGCTTCGAGGACCTGGCGCCCTATCCCTGCCTGTCCTTCGAGCAGGGCGACGACAGCTCGTTCTACTTTGCCGAGGAAATACTGAGCACCAACGACTACCCCCGCAGCATCAAGACCACCGACCGGGCCACCAACCTGAATCTGATGACGGCGCTGAACGGCTATACGCTGTGTTCCGGCATCATCTGCGAGGAGCTGAACGGCTCGGATTTCATCGCCGTGCCCTACGAGGCGGATTCCAACAACCCCAACAGCGTGATGGAGGTGGGGTATGTGGTGAAAAACAACGCCATACTCAGCGCCATGGGGGAGCGGTATATCGCGGAGATGAGAAGGTATTTGGGGATTGGGGAGTAACCAGTAGCCAGTAGCCAGTTGCCAGTAGTCAGTTGCCAGTAGCCAGTAGTCAGTTGCCAGTAGTCAGTGGTTGGTCTGGCAGCCACTCCGCGTTCTGATAAAACAATGGAGCAGGCGTGGCGCCTGCTCCATGATCAATTCGACTTCCAGAGCCCGTGCAGGTTGCAGTATTCGTAGGCTGCGACCACGGCATCCCCTTCCGTCAGGGCAAAGGTCGCGATGGGCTTCTCCCCGGGCTTCAGCGCCTTCCGCTGCCTGCCCTCCCGGGTCTCCAACAGGATCCACTCAATGTAGTGCGCGTCCAGCATGGGGTGCTCGACGGAGCCGACCGTGACGGTCACGGTCCCACCGTCAACGGCGATCACCGGCACATGCTTTTCGCCCGCCGCGTCGGTGGTGTTCGGTTCAATGGGCTTCATCTCTTCCCCGCAGCACTGGCAGCGAACGCCGGAATCGTTGATGTACGCGATGATGTTTCCGCAATGCTCGCATCTGTAAAATGTCATTTGGCACACCTCCTTGGTATCCATTATACGCAATTATGGAATTCTTTGCAAGATCATCGTTGTCCCACGCCGTCAGGCGTGCTTCTCCCGCTTTTGCTGGTACATCAGATTGTCCGCGGACTCCACATACTCGTCGATGGTGTGACTGGAGGAGGGGTCTGTGAGCACATAGCCGACGCTGATTTCCGGCACGTAGGCGATGCCCGCCTGTTCGGCCTCCGCGGGGAGCGCGGCCCGGATGCGCCCAATGACGGCTTCCATGGCGTCCCGGTCTTCCACCGGCAGCAGCGCCAGGAATTCATCGCCGCCGAAGCGCACCGGGATCGATCCCTGGGGCAGATTGTGCTTGATCGCGTTGGCGACGCAGCAAATCGCGTGGTCGCCGCTGGCGTGGCCCAGGGTATCGTTGATTTCCTTCAGCCGGTCCATGTCGATGAACAGTATCCCGATGCGCCCGCCCTTGTTGCTGACCTCATTGAAAAGCCGGTGCCCCAGATTGTGATAGCCCAGCCGGTTGTAGAGCCCGGTCAGGTTGTCCGTCATGGACAGGCCTGAGAGCATGCGATTCACATAGCGCATGTCCCGACGGTTGAAATAGGTGCGCAGGCCCTGCGTGAGGGTGTTGACGATGGTGGATACGCTGCGAAGCCGCATGACCTCCGGGCAGTTGCGGATCTCCAGGTACCCCACCGCATATTCCTTGAAGTGCAGCGGAACGAAGAGATGGGTTTCCCGCGCCGGATCGGACATGTCGGTGGGGAGCGTGCAGCCGACCTTTTTGCGGTTGAGGTTCGCTATCTGGCCGCTTGTCCAGGAATAGACCAACTCCATGCTGTCGGAATACCCCTCCATGGGCAGCGGAGGCTCCTGCGTGGAGGTGTTCAGATCGATCATTTTGCCGGTCTCAAACAGCTTCTGATCCAACACGAGGCGGATGCCCTTGCAATCCAGGGTCTCCAGGCACTTTGCCAGGGCCTGACAGATCTCGCGGATGGATTCGCAATCGGGGAGCTGGTATTGCAGCTCGTTCAGCTTGTACCGGAACTCTGAGGTCCTGGCGTCCCGCTGGAGGACGGCGCTCACGTATTCGTTGTTGTTGTCCTGGTATGTGTCTACGTGCCCCGTGGTCTCCCTGAGCACCAGCTCTGTGGGCGTATAGATGACCATGGGGACGTCCTCGCCGCGCCAGATCCCGAGCATCGCGTCGATGCACGCCCTGCCCATGTTCCAGCGCTTCTGATCCACGGTGGTCATGGACGGAGAGAGATAGGCGGACATTTCCAGGTTGTCGAACCCCGTCACCTTGAAATCCCCGGGGACGCTGCAGCCCGCGGCCTTTGCCGCGCGACAGACGCCCCAGGCGATCTCGTCATTGGCGCAGATGACCGCCTGAGGCAGGCTTCCGCCGCGATGCAGGTATTCAAAAGCGTGGACGCCGCTCTCCACGGCGAAGCTCTCCGCATGAAAGCGCCCGTCTTCGCAGGGGAGATCATGGGAGATGCAATAGTCCCTGAGCGCGCGCGTGCGCGTCTGGTTTTCGCTGTTTCCCGCGGGCCCCATCGCAAACCAGAAATCGGTCAGTCCCATCTCCTCGTGAAGATGGCGGATCACCGAGGTCATGGCGGCGTAGTTGTCGATTCCCACATAGTGACAGCCGTCGAAATAGTTGGCCATGGAGATCACGGGCTTGCCCGAAGCCCTCGCGGCCTCGACGGCATAGTTCACGCCCTTGACCGCGTAATCGTTGGCTTTGTTTTGGAATGCGTTGCTGATGTCGAGGAGTATGCCGTCAAAGTCGCGGTAATCAGGAAGGCGATAGATATTGCACTCGCCGCGGTTGTGCCTGGGCGAAAAGCCTGCGTAAGTGTCCGCGCGCACGATGAACAGTTCAATATCCTCTTTGGCCTGTTGTATGGAACGGCGCATGCCCTCCACCCATTCGTAGGTGAATTTCCTCATGCCGTCGTCGAGCACATACAGGAGTTTTTTCATATCCGTCATCCTTGCAAACTGTTTTTCTTCCGCTTCTTGTTCTCATACATCAGATTGTCCGCGGCCAGCACGCACTCGTCCAGGGTGCGCTCGTCGCCGGGGTTCACCGGTATTACGCCCACGCTCAGGCCCAGCCGGCAGGGCAGCTGGGGGTCGTTGTCGGTGGCGCGGACGGCCCGCTCAATGGCCTCGGGCAGGCCCTGCTCGCGCAGGGGAGCGATCACCAGGAATTCGTCGCCGCCGTAGCGCATCAGGAAGTCGTCGGGGTGGCAGACCCTGCGCAGCACCTCGGCCGAGGCGCGGATGGCGCAGTCGCCGATCTCGTGGCCGTACTGGTCGTTGATCTGCTTCATGTCGTCCATGTCCACGAACAGCACCTGCGCGCCGCCGGCGTCCATGCAGGACTCGAAGTGCTGGCGGGCGTAGCGCTCGAAGCCGAAGCGGTTGAACAGCTGGGTCAGGCCGTCGCGCACGTACAGGTTGTCCAGCACGTCGTTCAGCTGGCGCAGCAGGCACTTCTTGCGCACGTTCTCTATGCCGATCTCCAGGAAGCTGAATATGCTCTCGTGCAGGTTCAGCTTCGCGGCCTCGCTGATGCCGTCCAGCACCAGATAGCCGATGGAATAGGTGTTGTAGTGCAGCGGATAGAACATCAGGAACCGCTCGCTGCGAATCAGCGCGTCCGGCAGCAGGTTGGCGGCGGGGAAGCGGGCATACAGGTGATTTTCGTCCGCCTTCAGGTCGTTCCTGCCGCAGGCCACCAGCACCATCTCCTTGCCGAAGGAGCGGGAGTCCTGCTGCCACTGGTTCTTGTCGTAGTTGTCGTAGTAGTAGTCGTTGATGCACAGGTAGACGTTGTCGCAGCCGAAGATCGGGTGGTTCTTTTCGACGATGTCCATCAGGTCCCGAAGCTCCGAGGCGTCGAACAGCTGCTCGGCCATGCGGTCCTGCAGGGTGTAGAAGTTCTTCAGGAAGCGGGTCTGCTGGAAGTACTTCAGGCGGATGTAGTCCGGCCGCGTGGTCTCGCGGCAGCCGCAGGATTCGGAACAGACCAGCTGGTAGTCCATCGGCACCACGTCGCGCTTTTCGGTGCCCTCGATCTTGCCCAGCAGCACCTCCATGGCCATGTAGTCCATGCGGTCATAGTCCCGGTTGACGGTGGACAGGCGCGGGCTGGACAGCTCGGCGCTGGTCAGGTTGTCGAAGCCGGTGACGATCACGTCCTTGGGAATGCGGCAGCCGTTGCGCTCCAGCGACTCGATGACGCCCAGGGCCATTTCGTCGTTGGCGCACACAAAGGCGTCCGGCAGCGCGCGGCCCTCCGCCAGCCAGCGCTCGGCCACCTCGTTGCCGTCGGTCGTGCGCCAGGTGCACTGTATGACTTCGATTTCGCTGTCGTCCAGGCCGTGCTCCCGGCAGGCGTCCAGGAAGCCGTCCAAACGGTCCTGCCCCTCGGGACAGCCGTTGCCGGTGTTGCCGGTCAGGTATACCATGTGGCGCGTGCCGTGCTCCTCGATGATGTGGGTCACGATGCCCTTCTGGGCGGCGCGGTTGTCCACGGCCACCAGCGTGCAGCCCTCGATGGGACAGTCGATGGTGACCGCCGGTATGCCGACCTCACGGATGTGCCGGGCCAGCTTCTCGCGGGCGCGGTTCAGCACGATCTGGTTGCCCTGCACCAGCAGGCCGTCGAAGCGGGTCAGGTCCGGCAGGTCGAATATGGCGTATTCGCTCTTGTCCTTGGCATTGTCCAGGTCCTTGCCGAAGCAGTCGAATATGCACAGGTGCACGTTCTTGTGGTCGTCCACGAAGCGCTTCAGGCCGTGCAGCGTGCTCTC
>JAFYBB010000301.1 GCA_017540445.1 Clostridia bacterium
GATTGACCCGGGCCGATATCGGAGAGGACATCGACGGCGAGGTGTTCGCCCTGATCGAAAGCACGGGCTTCAAGATGCTGTGCGGCGAGCCGCTCCTGCTCAGGAATCTGGTGAAGCTGGGATACGGGCAGGAGGATGTCGTCAAGAATGAGATCGACCGCGTTCTCGGGCTGATCAAGGAGGACGGAGGCTTTGGGTGCATCAGCACCAACAAGAAGATCAATGATCCCCGGAAGCCCCATAAGAGCTGCGCGCGGCTGATGGTGGAATATCTGCTGCTGGCGGCAGAACTGCATTTGCTGGGAAACAGGGCGGCGTGCGAAGAGGCGCTGATGCACTATTTCACAAAGCGGAACATCTTCTACCGGACGGACGATATGAAGACGCCCATGGTGGACGTGATGCTGGGCACGTTCTATCCGCCCGATCCCATCAAGATCGGGGCACACCAGATCGTCTACGCCCTGCGGGTATTGGGGTGCGCGCCGGAGTCGGAAGCCATGCAGGCCGGGTACAGCGTGCTGGATAAGCACAGGCTGGCAAACGGCAGGTATGTGCTGACAGCGTCCAAGAGCGTGCCGGCATTCAAGGTTGGAAATGTGGGTGAAGAAAACAAGTGGGTCACGCTTTACGCCTGTATGGCGCGGGAATAGGGGACGGTCTATACAAGAGAAGAGGGCCGGGGTGAGAATTGCCATGAACGCAAAAATATTGGGCCTGTTCAGCGGCTTTCCGACACATCACTTTACCGATGCAATCGCGCAGGTGCTTCGGGAGAACCTGCCCCGGCGGGAAAGCCTGGTTTTTATCAGTGCCTGGCCCGAGGACTATGCGCGAAATGACGACGACAGCGACGGGATGCATGCAATGTTCGCGGAGCGCGGCATGGCGTTTAGTGATCATCGCGTGATCGACCGGCGCACGCGCGCGGCGGATGCCGTGGAACGGGTACGGGCAGCAGACTGTATCTTTTTGATGGGCGGAGATGTGACCCTGCAGATGGCCCTGATCCGCGATCTCGGGCTGGCTTCGGAGCTTCGGGCCAGCCGCACTATGATTCTCGGCGTCAGCGCGGGCGCCATGAACATGGGGCGATATGTGGCCGAAATCTGGGAGTCAAAGGCGCTGCAAAGCGGGCTTGGCCTGACGGACATCACTGTAAAAGGGCACTACACTGAAGATGCATGGTTTGTTCCGGCGTTGAAGGCCTTGTCCATGACGCATCCGGTGGCCGCCATGGAGGATGAAAGCGCGATCTTTATCCAAGACGGCGCTGCCTGGAAGATCGGGAATATCCATTGGATCGACAAGGGTGAGATACGGGAATAGATATTCCCAACGGATACAGCTATCAAAGGAGCATTATGGATTATCAAACAGAAAGCCTGATCCTTCATTTCGTCACAGAGGAGGATTTGGCGGAGGTCGCCCGGACCTGGCCCGCTGAGCATCATCCGCTCTCCGACGCCAAGGCGCGGGAGGCCATCGCCTATATGCGCGGGAATTACGGAAGGAATGCGAAGGGCCGTCTCTTTCACCTCTGCCTCGCGGTGTGCGGAAAGGAGCGTCCCGGAACCATCATGGGCTGGTGCGGTCTGGACGGCACGCGGAATCATGCGGAGCCTGAAATCTTCATACTGCTGGACGAAGCCTACCGGAACAAGGGATACGGGACCCAATGCGTCAGGGAACTGCTGCGAATCGCCGCGGAGGATTACGCGCTTTCCGGCGTGCACGGCGGCTGCGCCAGGGAGAACGTCGCCTCCGCCCGGGCCATGGAGAAGGGCGGCATGGCGCGGTACGGCACGGAGGAAAACGGCGATCCGCTGTTCAGATATACAGCAAAGGAGCGTGCCAGGCAATGAAAAAGAGGCTCATTCTCATCAGCGGGTCTCCCTGCGTGGGCAAGACGGCCGTGGGCACGCGGCTGTTTGAAAGCTACGACAACAGCGCGTATCTGGACGGGGACTGGTGTTGGTGTGTGCATCCCTTCTCCGTGGCGGACAGCCGGCTCCGCAACGGGGATAAGAGCATGTCCTTCGTCCTTTCAAACTATCTGGATTCGGGTTTTGAATATGTGTTCTTTACGTCGGTGGTGCTGACGGACCCGACCATCCGCGAAAGCATACTGAACGGGATCACGGCCAGGGATTATGAGACCGTCGCCTTCACGCTCACCTGCTCGGAGGAAACGCTGAAAAAGCGCCACGACAGGCGCGGCGACAAGGGCGAGACGAATTACTACTGGCTGCGCCTGCCGCCCTGCCCGGGGGATATTGTGATCGACACGGACAACAAGCGCGTCCGGGAGGTGGTCAGGGAAATGAAGAAGCAGATCATTGATGGGAGGTCTTGCCATTGACCGGCATCCTTGAACAGGCACAAAAGCTATATGCCCTGGAGGACTGCGCCTTCACCCCGGTGTCCGGCCATGAAGGCGGGCGGAACCGGATCGTGATCGTCAGCCGGAACGGGGAAAAGCGGTATGTCCTTTGAATCTCCGCCCTTGGGGACCGAAGCGAAGACGATTTTCTTGCCGAGACGGAGTTTGTCCGATTCCTGGCGGAGCGCGGCGCGCCTGTGGCGGATGTGATCCCGTCCATTCAGGGCAGACTGGTGGAATACATGGAGGCAGATGGCAAGGCGGTCTACGTCAGCCTGTTTGCCTATGCCAAGGGCATGCTGATGGTGGAGAACGGGTATCGCTACCGGGAAGGCGCGCCGCTGAGCGAATACTTCCACAACACCGGCAAGGCCCTGGGCGCGATCCACAGGCTGTCCAAGGCGTATGCACCCGTCCATCGCCGCCCGGACTACTTCGACAAGTACAACATGACATCCCTGGACCGCCTGATCCCGGATGAGTACGGCGAACTGAAAACAGCTGTTGCCAAACGCCTGGAGGCGTTTCGCACGCTCCCGAAGGACAAGGGCTGCTATGGCCTGGTCCACTTCGACTACAGCGACGGCAACTGGCATATCGACATGGATACGGGCGCGATCACGGTGTTCGACTTCGACAACTGCATGAACGGCTGGTACATGTTCGACCTGGCCAACCTCTGGATCCACAACGAAGGCTGGACGCGGCGGGAAGCCGACCCGGCCAGGCGCTTTGCGCTGATGCGGCAGTGCTTCGACCTTCAACTGCGGGGCTACAGGACCGAAACGGATCTCCCGGAGGAGATGCTGGAAAAGCTGCCGCTGTTCATCGACATGGTGCTGATCGAAAACATCGTGGATGAGCTGGAATGCAGCGCCCGGGAAGGGGAAGCACCGGATTGGGAGGATATCGAAGGCGCGGCGGAATGCCTGATCCATGGGATCCCCTACGCGGGGTTTGGAGAAGCGACATGAATACGTCCCTTTTATACCGGGCGGCGCTTCGGGGTGCTTTCGGCAAACGGGAGGAATACCGCCGAAGCGGCATCACGGACGCGCTGTTCGTCTATCTGGACGGAGAACCGGAGCCCGCATCCGTGGCCCGGGTGGATTCCCGTTTCAGGGGCAGGCCGCTGGTGTGCCTGACAGACGCCTGGGAGGCGCGAATCAGGGCGCAGTATCCCGATGCGGCCATCTACCGGCGAACGGCGATGAAACCGGCGCGCCGCTTCATCCTGCCGGAGAGCATAGAACTTCCGGAAGGCTACCGGCTGGCCGGTATGGATGAGGCCGCCTTTGAGCGGCATCCGTTTTCCCATGGGGTGAATTATGCCCGCTGGACTGATTTTCAGGCGGAGGGCTCCGGCGCTGTCGCGTATCATGGCGGCGAGATCGTGGCGGCGGCCTCCTCCTTCCTGAGCCTGAACGGCGAGGTTGAACTGGACGTATCCACAGAGGAATCCCACCGGGGAAAGAAGCTGGCGACCGCGTGCGTCGCCCGGATGCTGCGGGATTGTATGGAGCGGGGGATCACGGTCCATTGGGACGCGCAAAACGATGCTTCCCGGCACCTTGCGGAGAAATTCGGCTTTGAGATCGATACGGAGTATTCGGTATACTGGGCGGTATGCTTGGAATAGAACGATATACGCGCCAGACACCGATATTGCCCGTAAATCGGACAATACCGCATAATCAGCCTTGAAAGCGGTTTTGTGCAGATGTCACACAATAATATAGCATTGATTCCGCCAAATTCAAGAAAATTTTCCAGATTGGCAAATCAGAATGATGGATTCTGCTTGTTTTTTGCTGCCGCTCTGGATTATAATAAACATATAGTATAAGGGGTGAATTGCGTGAATATGCTGTTTGCTGAGACTCTGAGGAAGCTGAGAACAGAAAAAGGACTTACGCAGAAGCAGCTCGGGAAACAGCTGTTTGTCTATCATTCCACCATTGCACGATGGGAAAGAGGAGATCGTTTGCCGGACGCCGCGATGATTCCCCGCATTGCCAAATGCCTCAATGTCGACGCCGGCAGGCTTTTTCACCTTGCGGCGGAGAGCGATGAAATTCCGAATGTCATCATGGTGGACGACAACGAGGTCATACTCTCCCACAGTCTGAATGTTCTGGGAGAGGTCATGCCGGACGCCGCGATCACGGGCTTTATCTGGCCTGCGGAGGCGATCGAATACGCAAAGATGAACCGGGTCACGCTGGCTGTGCTCGACATTGAATTGGGAACGGCCAGCGGGCTTGAGCTTTGCCACACGCTGCATGAAATCAACCCCTGCACAAACATCGTCTTCCTGACCGCTTACCCCGACTACGCCCTCGACGCATGGAAAACCGAGGCCAACGGATTCATGGTCAAACCGCTGACCCCGGAGGACGTCAGGAAGCAGCTTACAAAGCTGCGCTATCCGTTTTTGACGGGAGGGACGGGCGCGTGAACAGCTGGATCGATCACTTCTACTTTTTCATCATCGGGGCGGCGCTGCTGCTGAGCGTGCTGGGGCTGTGGTTGACCGCCATACTGCCCGCCGTCGATCGCTGGAGCAGGCGCTTCTTCCGGAACTACTTTATCGTTCTCTTTGCGGCCTGCTTATTGGGCCTCATCGAGATGTTCTATCTCTTTTATTCCCCGCCCCAAGCGGTCGTGTATCTCGTGATACTTCTGGAATCCCTGTTCTATTCGCTGCCGCTGCCAATGCTGACGGTTTATCTGCTGCACTGCTCCGGTGAAAGCATGCGCGAAAGCAAGCTCTTTTACGCCGTCATCGGTCTGTACGCAGCCTGTTTGGTACTGTTCGCGGGCTCCCTGTTCTTTGATGATTTCTACTCTATCACGCCGGATTTGCAGTATTACCGCGGGCCGCTGTACCCGATCATTGCGCTGCCTATGAACATCATCATGCTGCTCAACCTCGCGGGCGTGCTGCGCCGCCGAAACCGGCTTTCCCACAAGACGTTTGTCAGCTTCCTGGTGGCGATCCTGCCGATAACGGTCACGCTGCTCATCCATCTGTTCGTCGATGCCTTCGCTCTCCTCGACATCAGCATCGTCCTTTCCGGTCTGGCCATGTTCAGCCTCGTTGTGTCCGATCAGATCGAGCTGGATATGCGCCGTCAGCGAGAGCTCCTTCAGCAGCAGTATGAAATCACCCGTCAGCAGCTGGAAATCGCCAATCAGCGCGTCGACATCATGGTGCTGCAAATGCGCCCGCACTTCATTTACAACACCATGACGAGCATCTATTGCCTTTGCACCCAGGACCCTGAGAAGGCCCAACAGGTGGTCAGGGATTTCACCGACTATCTGCGCAAAAACTTCACCGCCATCGCAAGCGACGCGCCGATTCCCTTTACCTCGGAGCTGGAGCACACCCGCGCCTACCTCGCCGTGGAGCAGGTGCAGTACGCCAAAAGCCTCTTCGTCGAATACGACACGCCGCATACCTTTTTCCGCGTGCCGCCGCTGACGCTCCAGCCCATCGTGGAAAACGCCGTCAAGCACGGCAGGGACCCCTACGCGGGCCCGCTGCGCATCTCCATACAGACGCGAAAGACGGCCAGCGGCAGCGAGATCACCGTATCGGACAACGGCCCCGGCTTTCATCCCGCCGATGACGACGAGCCGCACATCGCCCTGAACAACATCCGGCAGAGGCTTGAAATCATGTGCGGCGGCAGTCTCGCCATCACGCCGGGCGACGGCGGCGGCACCGTGGTGACGGTGACGATCCCGGACAGGGCCGGATAAATGGGGGCGACCTTCCGGAACCGTTTAATGTCATTCCGGGCGGTCACACCTCATTCTGAAGCGTTTCGTTCACATCCGTATTGGTTTTAACGGATACAACATGGCTTTTTGCTCGCAGATGCAGGGGGCGGTTTTCGTCGATGAGAAGGGAAACGCCCTGAGGTCGGCGTGTATCTGGAGCATACCAAGGTGACCGATCATGAGAAGGAGCTTCAGGGCAATAAACGCCTGAATGTGTTTGCCAATCTGGAACCCCCCTTGACGTCAGCGGGAAAAACCTGTAGTATAAGTTGAATCATAAGTAAATAAAAGGAGGGAATGGACTTATGAAGAGAATCATTGGATTTGCACTGATTATCGCCGTGCTGCTGTGCAGCCTTCCGGCACTGGCGGAGGCGGCTCCCGAGGCGCCGTTTGCCCAGTGGAACGCGGACGCCCCGGCGCTGAACGCGCTGATCGAATACGTGGAGGCGGTGACCGACCCGGATTCGCCGGATTTCATCCCCGAGGTCGACCGCATCGCCACCTTCGACATGGACGGCACGCTGATGGGCGAACTGGCCCCGACGTATTTGGAGGTCATGCTGCTGACGGAGCGCATACTGGCGGATGCGACCTGGCAGCCGGACGCGGAGATGCTGGAATTCGGCCGCATGACCCGCGACCACGCGCTGGACAAATCCTTCCCGGACGACTACGACTATGAGTTCTCTTACCACCAGGCCAAAGCCTTCGCCGGAATGACGCTTGCGGAGTTTACCGACTTCGTCACGCGCTTCCTGGTGCGCGAGGCGGACGGCTTTGCGGGCATGACCTACGCGGAGATCTACTATCAGCCGATGGCCGAGGTGGTGGAGTATCTGCGGGACAACGGCTTCAAGTGCTACATTGTCTCCGGCAGCGACCGGTTCATCGTCCGCGCCTTCATCGAGGGCGTCATGGACATTCCCTCCGAGAACTGCATCGGCTCCGACACCGCTTTGGAGGCGAGGAATCAGGGCGATACGGACGGCGTCGAGTACGTGTTCACTGGCGACGACACGCTGGTGCGCACGGACAAACTTCTGATAAAGGATCTCAAGACCAACAAGGTCCTGCAGATCGCGCAGGAGATCGGCAGGCAGCCGGTGCTGTCCTTCGGCAACAGCTCGGGCGACGTGAGCATGAACAACTACGCCCTGCTGAACAACCGCTACAAAAGCGCCGCGTTCCAGCTGATCGCCGACGACGATGTCCGCGACTACGGCAACCCCGCCAAGGGCGCGGAGCTGCGCGAAAAGTGGGAGGGCATGGGCTGCAACGTGATCTCCATGGCCGACGACTGGAAGACCATCTATGGCGAGGACGTCCAGAAGACCGGCGAACTCCGCTGGCTGTCAAACTACTCCGACGAGAGGATCGCCGAGGTCGAAGCCCTGCGGGCGACAGCCGATTACACGCTCGAACAGGTGGTCGTGCTGAGCCGCCACAACCTGCGCGCGCCGCTGTCCAGCAACGGCTCCGTTCCGGATGAGCTGACGCCCCATGCGTGGATTCAGTGGAGCGCCAACTCCAGCGAGCTGACCCTCAAGGGCGGCGTCGAGGAGACCAGCATGGGCCAGTACTTCCGCAAGTGGCTGGATCGGGAGGGCCTGATCCCGGAAAACAGCGTCCCGGAGGAGGGCGAGGTGCGCTTTGTCGCCCGCGACAAGCAGCGCTGCCGGGCCACGGCGCGGTATTTTGCCGCGGGCCTGCTGCCGCTCTCTGACATCGAGGTGGAGTATCCCGGCGACGCCAAGGGCACGGAGGATTTCATGAAGCCGGTGCTGCACTTCTACAGCGATGCCTACGCCGAAGACGCAACGGCGCAGGTGGCGGCCATGGGCGGCGACGCGGGCTTTGAGGGCATCGCCGAACAGACGCAGGACGTCATCAAGCTGATCATGGACACCGTCGACATGCAGGACAGCGAAATCTACAAGAGCGGCAAGTACGGCGACCTGCTGGCGAAGGACTTCGGGTTCGCGATGGAGGCCGACAAGGAGCCGGACCTCACCGGCGCGATCAAGACGGCCTATCAGGTGGCCGAC
>JAFYBB010000302.1 GCA_017540445.1 Clostridia bacterium
CTTCTCGTTGGCCCTGCGGCTGAGTATCGCGCCGATGCGGCCCACGACCTTGCCGTCCCGAAGCGCCAGCCAGCACTTCGCCTCGCAGTAGGAGAAGGCGGGGTTCTTCTTCGGGTTCCAGTCGTCCAGGTCGTCGCCGTAGAAGGCGGGTATGAACTGGGGAACGTCCCTGTACAGCACGTTGGGATAGTTCACGAATTTCCTGAGCTCGGACCGCGTCTTGACTTGCCTGATTTCGACCATGCGTATCGCCTCGATTAACGTATCTTGTGAATCGTACTGCCTCTATTTGCGGTCGCGGCTCATGATGCGCAGTATGCGCAAAAACAGGTTGATGATGTCAAGATACAGCGATGCGGACAGGTCGATGGCGTTGTCAACGGTGCGCGCGCAGGTGTTCGCCCGGGCCCAGTCGTAGCCGATGTACAGCGAGAATATGGCCGTGCCGATCCACTCGTAGAGCATGTAGTTGCGCGCGCCGAACAGCAACAGGTTGATCAGGCTGCCCACGATGGTGAACAGCAGCGAGAAGAACAGCACGCGGCCAAGCCGCAGGAAGAAGCTGGGAAACAGCGTTCCGGCGATCATGAACAGCAGCGTGACGATGGCCGTGACCAGCACGGCGCTCTTGACGATGCTCACCGGGATGCCCTGCACCGACATGCACACCAGCACGCCGATGGGCGCGGCGATCAGCGTGTAGCCCAGGAAGCTGAGGGCGGCCCCGCCCTTGACCACCAGTATGTTGCCCACGATCACCAGCACGAAGTAGCCGATCAGAAACACTGCCGGGTTCATGCCGGCCACCATGGCCATGACCTGCCGCCCGAAGGCCGCCACGGTCACGTAGTTCAGAAAGAAGCCCCACAGCAGCATGGCGCCGATGATCAGATTGTAGGCGCGCTCGGAGATCTGCGATTCCTCGGGCACGCTCATCCTGCTCTTTTCAAGGATGGCCTGCGTATTGCCAAGAGCCATTGTCATACCCCCAATCCTGATGATCCGCAGGCGAAACCGCCTTGCGGCACTGATGTCATTCTATCGCGAACCCCGCCGGATGTCAAGAATCTGCACGCGCCGACTTGCGGCGGCATACTGTTAAATATATCGCCTTTTCCCAAAAGTGGCGGCAGGATGGCGCCGGTTATGCTATAATGGTCCTGTTCACGATAAACTTGGAGGCGGTTTGCCAATGAAAATAGTGGTTTTATGCGGCGGCCTGAGCATGGAGCGCAATGTCTCCATCACCAGCAGCACGCTGATCTGCAGGGCGCTGCGGGAGCTGGGGCACAGGGCCGTGCTGGTGGACATGTTCTTCGGCCTGGAGGACACCGACCAGGCGCCTGAGGACCTGTTCGAGCACCTGCCGCCGCTGGCGGACGCCGCGGTTTCCGAGGAGGAGCCGGACCTTCAGGCCGTGCGGGCGTCCCGAAAGTGGAAGAGCCCCAGCAAGGTGGGCAGGGGGGTCTTTGAGCTGTGCGCGCTGGCGGACGTGGTGTTCCTGGGCCTGCACGGCACCTGCGGCGAGGACGGGCGCATCCAGGCGGCCTTCGACCTGATGGGCATTCCCTACACCGGCAGCGGCTACCTGGGCAGCGCCCTGGCCATGGACAAGGACCTGACCAAGCAGCTGGCCCGGGCCGCGGGGGTGCGCACGCCCAAGTGGCGCATCGCCAGCTACGGCCGGGAGTGCGTGGAGCAGATGGCCGCGTCGGTGGACCTGCCCTGCGTGGTCAAGCCCGTGGACAGCGGCTCCAGCATCGGCGTGTCCATACCGAAGACGAAGGAGGAGCTCATCGCCGCGCTGGAGGCCAACCGGCCGCTGGGCCGGGTGGTGCTGGAGCAGTACGTCAAGGGCCGCGAGATCGACGTGGCGGTGCTCAGGGGCAGGAGCCTGCCCTCCATCGAGATCATCCCGAAGCACGGCTTCTATGACTATAAGAACAAGTATCAGGCCGGGGCCACCGTGGAGATCTGCCCGACGCCCATCGACGCGGACACCGAGCAGGTCCTGCGGGAAACGGCGCTGAAGATGCACACGCTGCTGGGGCTGCAGACCTATTCCCGCGCCGATTTCATCGTGGACGAGGCCGGCGACGTGTACTTCCTGGAGATCAACACGCTGCCGGGCATGACGCCAACCAGCCTCATGCCCCAGGAGGCCGCTGCCGTGGGCATCGACTACAAGGCCCTGTGCCAGCAGATACTCGACGACGCCGTTGGAGGTGCAGCCAGGTCATGAAGCCCTTTCTGCTAAGCGACGCGCTGCGCGCCGTAAATGGACGCTGGGTGGGCGACGTAAAGGCGCTTTCCGCGACGGTCACAGGCGTGACCAGCGACAGCCGCGACATAGCGCCCGGGGCGCTGTTCATCGCGCTGAAGGGCAGCCGCGTGGACGGCCACGATTTCATGGCCCAGTGCCTGGAGCGCGGTGCCGCGGCATGCCTCACCGAGCGCGAGCCCCGCGAAAACGAGCGCCCGGCCATCGTGGTGGGCTCCACGCTGCGCGCCACCGGCGCGCTGGCGGGCTGGTACCGCGCGCGCTTTGACATTCCCGTGATCGGCGTCACCGGCAGCGTGGGCAAGACCACCACCAAGGAGATGGTGGCGGCGGTGCTGTCCCGGCGTTTTAAGACCCACAAGACCCAGCGCAACCTGAACAACGAGCTGGGCGTGCCGTGGACGCTGTTGTGCCTGGAGGATGAGCATCAGGTATCGGTGGTGGAGATGGGCATCTCCGACTTCGGCGAGATGCGGCGGCTCACCGCCATGGTGCGGCCCACCATCGCGCTGTTCACGCTGATCGGCGACGCGCACCTGGAGTTCCTGGGCGACCGACCCGGCGTGCTGCGCGCCAAGTCCGAGATCTTCGAGGGCATGACCGAAGACGGCCTGGCCGTGATGAACGGCGACGACCCGCTGCAGGCGGCCTTCCGGCCGAACATGCGCAAGGTGACCTACGGGCTTTCCGAGGGCTGCGACGTGCGGGGCGAGTGCGTCAAGAACCTGGGCGAGGACGGCCTGCGGCTGACCGTGCGCCACGGCGGGGCGCGCTTTGAGGTGCACATCCCCGCCTTCGGCAGCCACATGGTCTACGCGGCGCTGGCCGCCGCGGCGGTGGGCCTGGAGCTGGGCATGACCGAAGAGGAGATCGCCGAGGGCATCGGGGGCTTTGAGACGGTGGGCGACCGGGCGCGGGTGATCCACGCCGGCGGGCTTACCGTGATCAGCGACTGCTACAACTCCAACCCGAACTCCTGCCGGGCCGCGCTGGATTCGCTGGCCGCGCTGCCGGGCCGCCGGGTGTGCGTGCTGGGCGACATGCTGGAGCTGGGCCCCCGCAGCGCCGAGCTTCACGCGGGCCTGGGGGAACACGCGGTGCGCCTGGGCATTGAAGTGATCGTGGCCTGCGGGCCCCTTTCGCGGCAGATCGCCGAGGGCGCGCGGCGCGCGGGCGGCGAGGCGCTGTATTTTGAGGACAAGGGTGCGCTGCTGGACGCCATCGGCGATATCGTGCGCCCCGGCGACTGCGTGCTGGTGAAGGCCAGCCACAGCATGGCCTTTGAGCAGGTGGTGCAGAAGCTGACGGGAAAATAGGCGCCCGGAGGACAGTCATATCGGGGCTGTCTCAAAATGCATAGGCATGCAAGCATGTACATGTTGTAGGGGCGGCGATGCGCCGCCCGCCGGGAAGTACGATGCGTTTCGTACCCGGGCGGGCGGCCATTGGCCGCCCCTACGCATGTTCACGCATCGGACACGCGTTTTGAGACTGTCAGCAGGCCGTGCCCTGCACGCGACCCAGGTCGGTGTTGTCCGTACTGCGGTCCCGCAGTGCGGGCACCGGGTTCGGGGCGGTCTCGAAGCGGTAGTCCGTGCCGTCCCGGGCGATCAGCCGCTGGATGACGGCGTGGCTCTCCACATCGTTCACATCGGCGTTGACGGCGCCCTGATACTTGAAGAAGTCGGCCTTCGGGCTCAGGTCGTTCACATTGGTCCAGTCCTCGCGCAGGGCCGTGTTGCAGACGGTGCCGCCCAGCACGGCGCGCACGTATTCGATGTTGCCGGTGAGGCGCAGCGGGTCGGGGAACGTGCCGTCGGGGATCACCTGGTCAGGCTCGGTGCCCTCGTAGGTCTCCAGCAGCTCCGCGGCGGCGTGCAGGTGGCTGACCTCCTGCTCGAACAGCATGGCCCAGATGTCCCGTATGCGCGGGTCGCTCTCGGTCTCCATGGCCGACCAGTAGAGGTAGCACTCGGCGTACTGGTGATTGAGGCACCCCTCCAGCCAGGTCTGGTCCGTGTCCATCAGGCTGCCGTACTGGGTGACGTGCTGCTCCTCCACCATGCCGATCTCCCGGTACAGCTTCTGCCCCCAGGCCGTGGGGTAGAAGGCGGCGACGTTCATATAGTAGTTCATCGTCTGCTGCTCGGCGGCGGTGATGATGCCCGTGCACAGCCGGGTCATCGGCGAGGCGGTCTGTCCCTGGATGTGAAACTTCACGGAGTCGAACGGGTGGCGGTGGTGGGCGATCGTGGGCCGGGCCGGCATGATCTCGGTGTAGCGCCCCACCAGCGCCTCGGCCTGCATGCCGTCGTCGAAGTCCATCAGGTCCGCGTAGCGGTACAGGTGGTCGAAGTCCTCCAGCAGCGCGAAGTCCAGCGCCTGCTTCACATAGGGGTTGTCCTCCCGCTGTGAAAGGGCGGCCGTCAGGTCCACGGCCAGCTGCTCGTAGCCGATGGTGTGCATCAGTATCGTCTCGTCCGCCGGCTTCAGCGCGGCGATCAGCTTTTGCTGCTGCTGCTCCAGGCGGCGCAGCAGCGCGATCTGGCGGCGCAGCTCGTTGTCGGAGGTGTGGCGGCTGAACTGGTGGCCGTACCACACCGCCTCAAACTCCGTGCCGTTCATCAGTATGACCCGGCAGCGGGTGTAGGGGTCCACCGCGTGGGCGTCGTAGGGGACGGGGGTCAGCTGCCCCCAGTTCATGATCAGGGATTCCAGGCTCCTGGGCTTCAGCTCAAACGGATTCATCGATGCACACTCCTTCTTGCAATGTGCGAATAGTATATGCCATCGGGCCAAAGAATATTTTGTGAAATTTGACTATCCTTGACATTTGGTTGACACAGGGTTTATAATAATGGCGTATAGTGCCTCTGTGAACGGAAGGAAGGTGCATTCATGAACGAGGTCAAAAAGCCCAAGCAACCGCTGATATTCTATTATCTGCTCGCGGTCGTCGCGATCATCGTGTTCAACAGCGTGATCGCGCCGATGCTGTTCAGCCCCAAGGTCACCGAGGTGGACTACAGCGAGTTCATGCGCATGACCGAGGAAAAGCAGGTCAAGGAGGTCATGGTGCAGGACAACCAGATCATATTTACTGGCGGCGACGGCAGCTTCTTCAAGACGGGCCTGATGGACGACCCGGACCTGACCCAGCGGCTCTACGCCTCCGGTGCGAAATTCTCCAGCCAGATCGTGGAGCAGATGTCGCCGCTGTTGTCGCTGCTGCTCTCCTGGGTGCTGCCGCTGATCGTCATGATCGCGCTGGGCCAGCTGGTCAGCAAGAAGCTGCTGGAGAAGGCCGGCGGCGGCGCGGGCAGCATGATGTTCGGCATGGGCAAGAGCAACGCCAAGGTCTACGTGAAGTCCACCAGCGGCATCAAGTTTGACGACGTGGCCGGCGAGGACGAGGCCAAGGAGATCCTGTCTGAGATCGTCGATTTCCTCCACAACCCGAAGAAGTACGAGGAGATCGGCGCGAAGATGCCCAAGGGCGCGCTGCTGGTGGGCCCTCCGGGCACGGGCAAGACGCTGCTGGCGAAGGCCGTGGCCGGCGAGGCCAACGTGCCGTTCTTCTCGATCTCCGGTTCGGAGTTTGTGGAGATGTTCGTGGGCATGGGCGCGGCGAAGGTCCGCGACCTGTTCAAGCAGGCCAATGAGAAGGCCCCCTGCATCGTGTTCATCGACGAGGTGGACGCCATCGGCGGCAAGCGCGACGGGCGCATCGGCGGCAACGACGAGCGCGAGGAAGCAACACCTCTGGATAGGTGAGC
>JAFYBB010000303.1 GCA_017540445.1 Clostridia bacterium
ATGCGCTGCTTCTGCCCGCCGGACAATTCGTCGGGGTAGTTCAGCGCCTTTTCCGCCAGGCCCACCGTGCGCAGAAGCTGCATGCCCGTGTCGTAGGCCTCCTGCTTCGATTTGCCCAGCAGGTCCATGGGCGCGAGCATGATGTTTTCGATCACCGTCAAATGCCCGAACAGGTTGAAGCCCTGGAACACCATGCCCATCTTCCGGCGGAGCATCGGCACGTTGCACTTCGGGTCGGTGATCTCCTGCCCGTCGATTGTGATGTGGCCGGAGGTCGGCTTTTCCAGCAGGTTGATGCACCGCAGCAGCGTGCTCTTGCCGGTGCCGGAGGGGCCGATGACACTGATCACGTCCCCGTCGTTGATCTCAACGCTAACGTCCTTCAGGGGCGTGACATTGGGGTATTCCTTCCTCAAATGTTCGATCTTAATCATCGGTCTTCACCCCCTTCAGGATGTCGGCGGGCTTCCGGCGCTTCGGGTTGAAGTTCACGCTGATCCGGCTGACGAGGAAGCCGAGCAAGCCCTCCAGCACGAAGTAAATGACGGTAATGGCAATCAGCGGGAAGAACGCCTCATAGGTGCGGCTGCGCACGATGTCGCCCATTTTCGTCAGGTCCTGCACGGCGATGTAGCCCACGATGGCCGTCGCCTTGATGAGCCCAACGATCTCGCCCCTATAGGCGGGCAGCACATGCGGCAGCGCCTGCGGCAGGATGATCCTGAAGAAGGTGCGAATGTTCGTGTAGCCCAGCGCGCAGGCGGCCTCGTACTGGCCGTTGTCCACCGCGCCGACGCCCATCTTCAAGAGGCCGTAGACCGCCGCGCCGAACGTCAGCGTAAAGCCGATCACCGCCACGGTCACGCCGCTGATGGCGACTGAGCCGAAGATGATGTAGTAGAGGATCATCAGCAGCACCACCATCGGCATGCCCTGTACCAGCCATAGGCAGAAGCGCGTAACGAGGTTCGTAACGGGGTTTCCATTCCGGCACAGCATGAACAACGCAAAGCCCATCAGCGTTCCGAACAGGATCGAAAGCAGTGTGATGAGCAGCGTGGTCAGCACGCCGTCCGAGAACAGCCGCCAGCGTCCCTCTCGGATGAAGGTCTTGTGAAAGCTGGATTTGATCCCACCCCAGAAGAAGGTATCTTTCGCCTCTTCGGAAGGCGCAGCGATGGCAGCGGGCTCCTCCGCTTTCAGAACCACCATGACCGTGCCGCCGGCATAATAGGGCACGGAAAAGCTCACACTATCGCGGCGTTCGTCGGTGATGGATATCCCGGCGGCCGCAAAATCCACCTTGCCGGTCTGGACGGCGGGCAATAGTCCGTCGAAGTTCATGACCTTTACTTCAAGCCCATATCCGTTGGCTTCGCAGAATTGAGCGGCCAGATCGATCTCTGCGCCGACGATCTCGTTGCCGCGATAATAGTTCATGGGCACATAATCGCCTTCCGTGGCAAGGGTCAGCGTGCCTTTGGGCGCCGGAAACGCGGCATAGTCGGGCAAGGTCTTGGAGGCCTCCGGACCATTTGCCCACTTTTCAATCACCTGCGTCAACGCGCCACTCTCTTTCATGGAGATGAGCCATGTGTTGAGCTCTGCCAATAGTGCTTCGCCATCGCCGGTCTTGGGCAGCACAAAGCCAAATTCAAAGGAATCCAGGTATTCATCCAGCACGGCAAGGCGCGGGTTTTCCGCGCAGAACTGCTTAGCCGCCGGTTCATCCACGGCAAACCCATCGATTTTTCCCGCCTCCAGGGCGGCAATCAGGTCCGCGGAGGAATTGATATAGGTGATCTGCGCATCAGGCAACGCTGTCCGAACAATATCATCGAACGTCGTACCGGTCGCTACGCCGATGCGCGCGCCGTTCAGTTGGGACAGCGAAGTGTAGCCGCCCGCCTGCGCTGGCTCCACTCTATCTTTCCTGTTCAGCACGATGACCGTGCCGCTGTGATAGTTGGGTGAGCTGAACAGCACGCTTTCCGCCCGCTCCTTAGTGACGGTGATGCAGCAAGCCGCGAAATCACACTTGCCCGTCTCCACCGATGGCAGTATGCCGTCGAAGCTCATCGGAACGACCTCCAACCCGTAGCCGTTGGACTCGCAGAACCGCGCGGCGATGTCTACGTCATACCCCACAACGCGGTTGTCCTTCACCATCGCGAAGGGTATCATGGAGGTATCCACCGCCATGCGCAGCGTGCCGTTCGTGTCGGGAAGCGCCTCGTAGTCCAGCACCGCGCACTTATCCCCGTCCGTGCCAAACCAGACGGCGTCGATCTCGGCCATCGTGCCGTCCGCCCACAGGCCGTCCACGAACGCGCTGTACTGATCGCACAGCGCTTGGCCCTCGTCGGTTTTGGCAAAGACGGCGGCAATGCTGCTCTCGTCCAGTTTATCGCCATACATGATCAGATCCCGATTGTCGATCATCAGGAAACGGACCACAGGCTCGTCGGAACACCAGGCGTCTACCTTTCCGGCGCGAAGAGCGGCAAGGCAGTCGGTCTGGGAGTTGAAGTATTCGACCTGGATATCCGGTATCACGGACATCGCCACCTCGCCGGAGATCGTGCCCGTCTGTACGGCGACGGTCTTGCCGGACATTGCCGCAAAGTCCGCGACCGCCTCCGATTGAGAAGCGTCGGCAATATCCGAGGAGCGCACCGCCAGCACGATGCCGCCGTAGCTGGTGGGGTCGGAGAACAGCACCTGCTCCTGACGCTCCGGCGTCACGTTCATGTCAGTGGTGAAGTCGTACTTGCCGGACTCGATGGCCGGGATGCGCCCCGCGAAGTCCACGTCGCCCAGTTCCAGCGCGTAGCCCCCCTCGCGGCAGAAGCGCACGACGAGATCGATGTCATAGCCGACGTTCTTGCCGTCCTTGATATAGGAAAACGGCGCGTCCGTCGAGGTGGTGACGACCCGTATCGTGCCGTTTGCGCCGGTGAGGCC
>JAFYBB010000304.1 GCA_017540445.1 Clostridia bacterium
CGGCTACGCCGAGCCACCTCCCTCTGAGAGGGAGGCTTTGGCCCGTTTCGCCGCCAAAAGGCTCCCTCTCAGAGGGAGCTGGCAGCCGCAGGCTGACTGAGGGAGTCCGTTGTCATCCCACAAGAAAACGTGAAGAACCATCAGTTTCTCCTCTCCGGCAATCCTGTCAAGAAAGGCTGGGTCGAGCGCGCGCGTCGACAGCAGATCCACGGGACGGTTGAACGCGTCCTCCAGGTCAGACAGCAAAAACGCCATTTGCAAGCCGCGAACCTTGCCCTTTTCGATGCGAAGGTCGATGTCGCTCGCGCCGGTGGCGTCGCCCCGGGCGAACGAGCCGAACAGGTACATCCTGTCGACGCCGTACCGCGCAGCGATGGGGGCGGCGATGCGCTGGATATCCGCCACGCTGCGCACCATGAAGATCACCTCGTATTCGACAAAGCCTCGATATGGAACGATCCTATTATACCAAAGAGCGGCGCTCAATGCAATCCAAGGAGAAAACCGGCTGAGCGATCATGCTATCGATCATGTACCTTCGCCCGGTAGTCTCTGCGCAGTATCGCGTACAGCTCCACGTCCACGTACTTGCCCTTGTTGAACAGGCGCTGGCGGAGCGTGCCCTCGTGCACCATGCCGCACTTGCGCATCACCGCGCCGCTGGCGGGGTTGCCGGTCTCGTGCTGGGCCTCGATGCGGTTCAGGTTCATGCTGCCAAAACCGTGGGCGATCACCGCCTTCAGCGCCTCGGTCATGAGGCCCCGGTTCCAGTAGTCCCTGGACAGGGAATAGCCCACCTCGGCGGCGGAATTGTCGCTCTGGATCCACATGAAGCCGATGGTGCCGATGACCTCGCCGGTCTGCACGTATTCGATGCCCCAGCTGGCGGGCTCGTGGTTGCGATACCGGCGCAGCATGTAGCGCAGGTAGGACCGGCTGTCGCCGATGGACTGATGGGCCGACCACAGCACGTGGCGGGCCACCTCGACATCCCTGCTGTAGCGGTAGATGTCGGCGGCGTCCCGCATGGTCAGGCGGCGCAGCTTCAGGCGCGGCGTGACGAGCTCGGGCATGTAGGTATAGCTGTCGGTGGTGATCATGTTCGCGCTCCCGGCTATCCGTTGATGAGCCTGTCGGCCAGCATCACCGCGCAGACGGTCTTGCTGTCGGGCACCTCGCCCCGGGCGATCATCTCCATAAGCTCATGAAGGGGGATGCGCACCACGTTCAGGAACTCGTCCTCGTCCGGGTGGCTCTGGCCGCAGGACAGGTCCCGGGCCAGGTACAGCGAGATCAGCTCGTCGCTGAAGCCGGGCGTGGTGACGATGTCGGTCAGGTGCGTCCAGCTGGCGGCGGTCAGGCCGGTCTCCTCCTGCAATTCACGCTTGGCGGCCAGCAGCCGGTCCTCGTCCTTGGCGTCCAGCTTGCCGGCAGGCACCTCCAGCAGCACCCGGTCGATGGGGGCGCGGAACTGTTTGACCAGCCAGACGTTGCCCTCCGCGTCCACGGGCACCACCGCCGACGCGCCCACGTGCCGGGCGATCTCCCGGGGGGCGGTCTTGCCGTTGGGCAGCCGGTTGGTGATGTGGTCGATGTGCAGGATCAGCCCGTCGAATACCCGCTTGCTGTCGATGGTGGTCTCCATGATGTTGGCACTGTCGGTGTTTCCCATGTTCTTCCTCCTCGTATGCGCTCAATAAAACCCGACGCGGCGTGCGCGTCGGGAGCGGGACGTCCTCGCGTCAGTCGGACTGCTTGCAGGGGAGCAGCACCCAGCTGATCTTCGGGTTGCGGCTCTTGCTGTACATGTTGCGCACCACCAGCTTGAAGGAGGTGGGGGTCTTGTCCTCGATCGCGCAGATGATGCCGAACTGGTCGGACTCGGTGGCGATCATGTAGTCGGTGCCGCCCTGTGACGGTATTTCGATGGTGGTGGCGCTGTTCTTCTTGTAGGCCATCTTCTCCATTTGGACGGTGCCGCTGACGCGGGGCGCGCTGCCGCGCCGGCCCAGAAACCACATGCCCCCGGCGACCAGCACCAGTATCAGCAGGCCCGCGATGGCGGGCAGCAGCCATTTCGGCGCCGCGGCCTCGCCGCGCGGCGACTGCTCCCGGCGGGCGGGCCGCTTCTCGGCGGCCGGGGCTGCGGCGGCGGGCTTGCTGCGGCGGTAGACTCTGCCGCAGCTGGGACACTGAAAGCTGTCCTGCTTCAGAAGGTGGCTTGGAATGGGCTGTCCGCATGCTTTGCAATTCATGGTTGTGCTTCCTTTGCTGTGTAATGTATGAGGCGCGAAACGCTTCCTCCCGACTCTATTATCACAACACAGCTTGCAAATGTCAACGGTTACAGGGCATGTGTTGAAAAGAAGTTACTTTTCACCTGACATTTTGCGCAGATTCACCGGCGGATGAACAGTATGCCCAGCGTGCCCTGGCCGCAGTGGCTGGTGATGGAGCAGCCGGCGCGCACCTCCATGACCTCGTCGAAGGCCTTGTGCGCGAGCACGGCCTGCTTGGTCAGCTCGAAATCCTCCCGGGAGACGCCGGTGTGGGTGATGAATATGCGCTTGCCGTCCACGGCGTCGGGGTCCTTCAGGCGGTCGTCCACGTACTGCTTCAGGCACCGGGAATAGTGGCCCCGGTACTTCCTGCCCACGATCATTTTCCCGTCCACGACCTCGATGCAGGGCTTCAGCTTCAAAAGGTTCGCCCCCAGCATCGAGATCATCGAGCAGCGGCCGCCCTTGTACAGGTAGTCCAGCCGATCCAGTATGAAGGACGTGTCCACCTTGTCGATCAGCCCGCGCACGTGCGCCACCACCGCCTGCGCATCGTCGCAGCCGGCCTCCACCATGTCCACGGCCTCGCAGAGCAAAAGCGCGATGCCCGAGGACAGGTTGCGCGAATCCACGCAGTACACCGGCAGTCCCTCGGCCGCGGCCACCGCGTTCTCGTGGCAGGAGGAGAAGTCGGCGCTGATGTTGAAGTGGATCACGGCGTCGCACTCCCGGAGCATGGCCTCGAAGCGCTCCCGGTAGGCCGCGGTGTTGACCGCCGCCGTCTTGGGCAGCGCGCCGCCCGCGTCCACATGGCGGAAGATGTCGTCCGGCGCGATGTCCAGGCCGTCGGTGTAGTCCTTGCCGCCCATGGAGACGGTCAGCGGCAGCACGGTGATGTGGTGTGCCTCGATGTATGCGTGGCTCAAATCGCAGGTGCTGTCTGCGGAGATGCGGATCGTCATGGATTGCCTCCCGATGGGTTTATTCGAGCGCCAGGAGCCGGACCTGGTCCACGCCGTCTATGGCGCTCAGCTCCCGGATCATCTGATCGACGCTGCGGCTGATGCCCGACAGGTCGATGGACAGCATGATGCTGGCCTTGCCGCGTATGGGCAGGCTCTGGGTGATGGTCAGTATGTTGGCGTTGCAGGCCGATACGGTGCTCAGCACCCGGGAGAGCATGCCCGCCCGATGGTTCAGCTGCAGCATCAGCGAGGCCTTGCGCCCGACGGTGAGCTGGCTGGGCTCCAGCACCTTGTCCTTGTACTTGTAGTAGGTGCTGCGGGAGATGCCCACCGCGTGCACCGCGTCGATCACCTGGGCGTACGCGCCGCTGTCCAGCAGCTTCCTGGCCTCCACCACGCGGATGAAGTAGTCCGGAAGCGCCGATTTTTCGACGATCAGGTAGTCATTCAGCATGTGCCGCCCACCAGCCTTTCCGCGCGCCAGTCTCTGCCCTATATTATATACGACAGACGCGCGTCCGTCAATCCCGGACGCGGCGCATTTGCCCCTTTATTCTTAACACAGAATCAAGTATAATGGTGGAAAGCACATTCATAATAGTCGTGAAAGAGGGAGGACCCATGACACACTATCTGATCCGGGAACTGTATACCGATAGGCCCGCGGCGGACATGGCGCAGGTCAAGGTCAGCGGCTGGGTGCGCACGATGCGCGAATCGAAGAGCTTCGCCTTCGTGGAGCTGAACGACGGCACCTACTTTAAGAACCTGCAGATCATCCTCGAGGCGGACAAGCTGGAGAACTACAAGGCGCTGACCGGCGCGATCGGCGTGGGCGCGGCCATCGAGGCCGAGGGCACGCTGGTGCTCACGCCCGAGAACAAGCAGCCCTTTGAGCTGAAGGCCGAGTCCTGCGCGGTGGTGGGGGAGAGCCCCTCCGATTATCCGCTGCAGAAGAAGCGCCACACGCTGGAGTACCTGCGCACGATACAGCACCTGCGGCCCCGGGCCAACCTGTTCCAGTGCGCCTTCCGGGTGCGCAGCGTGGCGGCCCAGGCCATCCACCGCTTCTTCCACGACAAGGGCTATTTGTACGTGCACACCCCGCTGATCACCGGCAGCGACTGCGAGGGCGCGGGCGAGATGTTCCGCGTCACCACGCTGGACCCGGACGCCCTGCCGCTCAATGACGCGGGCAAGACCGACTACAGCAAGGACTTCTTCGGAAAGCCCGTGTCGCTGACCGTGTCCGGCCAGCTGAACGCCGAGATCTTCGCGATGGCCTTCCGGAACGTGTACACCTTCGGGCCCACCTTCCGCGCCGAGGAGTCCTACACGCCCCGCCACGCGGCGGAGTTCTGGATGATCGAGCCGGAGATCGCCTTTGCCGACCTGGCCGTGGACATGGACCTGCAGGAGGAGATGGTGAAGTACATCATCGCCGCGGTGCTCGAGGAGTGCCCGGAGGAGATGGCCTTCCTGAACAGCTTTGTGGACAAGGGCCTGATCGACCGGCTGGCCTTCGTGCGGGACTCCGAGTTCGTGCGCTGCAGCTACACCGAGGCCATCGACATCCTGCAAAAGTCCGGCGAGAAGTTCGAGTATCCCATCAGCTGGGGCAGCGACCTGCAGACCGAGCACGAGCGCTACCTGACCGAGAAGCACTTCGGCAAGCCGGTGTTCGTCACCGACTGGCCCAAGGAGATCAAGGCCTTCTACATGCGCATGAACGACGACGGCAAGACCGTGGCGGCGGCCGACCTGCTGGTGCCCGCGGTGGGCGAGCTGTGCGGCGGCAGCCAGCGCGAGGAGCGCTACGACGTGCTGAAGGCGCGCATCGAGGAGCTGGGCATGAACCCCGACGACTACTGGTGGTACCTGGAGCTGCGCAAGTACGGCACCGCGAAGCACGCGGGCTTCGGCATGGGCTTTGAGCGCATGATCATGTACCTGACCGGCATCGCCAACATCCGCGACGTGCTGCCGTTCCCGAGGACCACCGGGAACGCCGATTTCTGATTTTCTACGCCGCGCCGGACCCATGTCCGGCGCGGCGCCTTATATCGACTGTCAGGGAGGGGTACTGTTATGAAGCGAATACTCTGCGCCGCGCTGGCCCTGCTGCTGTGCGCCGCGCTCCCGGCCTGCGCCGAAGGCGCGTTCGCGGACGTGGCGGGCGCGTACGACTTTTCCAGCGGCGCCGGCGCCTGGTGCACGGAGCTGTTCATCGACGCGAACGGCTACTTCACCGGCAACTACCACGATTCTGAATTTGAAACCGGCGAGTACAACGGCGTTCACTACGACGGCGTGACCTACTGCGTCTCCTTCTCCGGGCGCATCTCGCCGCCGGAGCACTCCAGCGCCCAGGAGATGGAATGCAAGGTGCTGGAGCTGACCTACGAAAACCTGGAGCCCTACGTGGAGGACATCGTGCTGTACCTGCCCATCGAGCCCTACGGCATCGCCCAGGGCGACACGCTGAGCTTCTTCATGCCGGGGGCCTACATCGACGCCCTGCCCGAGGAGCTGGTGGACTGGCTGCGCATGAAGCTGGCCGTCACCGATCAGGAGACGCTGCCCTTCATGGCGCTGTACAACCGCACCGCCGGCGCGGGCTTCAGCGGCGAGGTCAGGGCCGAACAGCAGGAGAATGCGGACGGGGACACGGCCTGGAGCTTCATCGACGGCGCGGAGCCGGCGACGCTGCCCGCCCTGGAGGCAGAGCCCGAGGGCGACGCGCCGGACGCGGCGCAGGCGGGCATCGCCTATCCGGTGCAGGCCGAGGTGGTCAACTGCAAAAGCGGCGTGTCGCTGCGCAGCGCGCCCTCCACGAAGGCGTCGCTGCTGTGCGACGTCCCCCTGGGCGCGCTGGTGCAGGTGTACGGCAACACGGCGTACTCCGGCGACGGCCGCTGGTTCGTGGAGGCGGGCTACAACGGCCAGCGGGGCTATATCTGCATCGAGTACCTGGACGTGCTGCTGCCCGATTCCCTCAATTACGACCGCGGATACCTGCGCGGCGCGGAGGGCACGGTCAGCGCCCTCAACCGGGGCACCGACCTGATTTTGCGCGCCGGCCCCGGCACCGGCTACGACGCGCTGGGGCTGCTGTTCGGCGGCGAGGTGCTGGGCTACCTGGGCGACGCCAAACGGGACGGCTCCGGCACCTGCTGGTACCACTGCAGCCACTACGGCGAGGAATGCTGGATATCGGCCAAGTTCACGGCGCTGACGCTGAACGACGGCACGACCTATACCGGCAGCCGGGGCGTCTTCTGACATTTGCGGCGGGGAGCCGCCGATCCCCGCAAAAACGACATTTTCCCCTTGACGGCGCAGGCAAAGCATGTTATCATTGTATTATCCGGTATAATGTCATTTATGCTGATATTTTAGAAGGAGGAGATACCTATGAACAACATCCCGCAGGTCAAGATGGGCATTCTCGCGGTCAGCCGCGACTGCTTCCCGATCACCCTCTCCGAAAAGCGCCGCAAGGCCATCGTGGCGAAGCTGAAGGAGAAGGACTTCGACATCTACGAGTGTCAGACCATCATCGAGGGCGGCATCGACGCCAACGTGGACGAGGCCTATGAGGAGATCAAAAAGTCCGGCATCAACGCGCTGGTCGTGTTCCTCGGCAACTTCGGCCCCGAGGGCCCCGAGACGCTGATCGCGAAGAAGTTCGGCGGCCCCGTGATGTACATCGCGGCGGCGGAGGAGAACATCGGCGTGCTGTCCAGCGACCGCGGCGACGCCTATTGCGGCATGCTGAACGCTTCCTACAACCTGAAGCTGTCCGGCATCAAGGCTTACATCCCCGAGTACCCGGTGGGCGACGCCGAGTACTGCGCCAACGAGATCATCAGCTTCCTGCCCATCGCCCGCACGCTGCTGGGCCTGCAGGACCTGAAGATCATCACCTTTGGCCCCCGTCCCTTCGACTTCCTGGCCTGTAACGCGCCCATCGCGCCGCTGTTCAAGCTGGGCGTCAACGTGCAGGAGAACTCCGAGCTGGACCTGCTGAAGGCCTACAAGGAGCACGCCAACGACCCCC